>JAGWMH010000206.1 GCA_028871775.1 Betaproteobacteria bacterium | reverse complement strand
ACTGCTGCCCGGCTCTTCCCCTCCCTCGTACACCGGAACGTAGTCCATGCCCATCGGGTCTTTTTTCGGCACCGGCGAAGTGTCTTTCAAGCCCATCGGGTTGCGGTAATACAGAATTTTCCGTTCTGCCTTGGCGGTCGAAATGGGAACTGGCGCAGCCGGCGCTTGGGTAGCCGTGCGTGTGCCGAACCAATATCCGGTTGCGCCTATGCCCAGCACAATCAGGGCGCCAATAATTATTTTGCTGATCGGTTTCATAGATCTTCTCCCAGCAATCGTTCGACCTCAGCCAAACGCATCTGCGCGTCCGTCTGAGCTTTTAGCACTTCCAACTTGGCATTCAGGATTTGTCGCGCCGCATCCAGCAGCGTCGCAAAATCCACCCTGCCGGTCTGATAGCCTGCTAACGCGGATTCAAAGGTGACATTGGCTTGCGGCAACAGGCTGCTGGAACTCAGCAACTCGATGCGCTGCGCTGCGTCAAGGCCGGCCAGGTTTTCGGTCAGCGCAGACAGGACGCGGTTGGCGGTGGCTTCCTTGCGTGCCTTTGCTGCCGCCAGCATGGCCTCGGATTCACGCTCCTGTGAACGGCGTGTCTCCTGCTGCAACGGAATATTGAGTTCGACCATCACGCCCCACTCGCGCACCGCAGTGCCGAACTGGGTCGGAAAAATGCCCAGCGCGAAATCCGGATAACGGTTTTTGTAAGCAAGCTCACGGTTTTTTTCGGCCGCGCTGATGCCCGCATCGTCCACAAACAAATCCGGGTTGTGCTCGCGAATGCGATTTTCCAGCGCAGCATAGTTTTCCCGACGGGCCGCTGCGGGTATGCTGCGCAAGTCCTGCGGAGTGGCAAGCGGCATGGTTGCGGAGCGCGACAACAAAGCATTCAGCCGCGCCTCAATTTGCCGTTTGGTATTGTCCAGCGCCACCAGCTCTGCCTTCATGGCCGTTTGTTCGACCTGCGCGCGCACTGCGTCCTGCTGCGCAGCAAGACCGTTGGCATAACGCACCTGCGCAACGTTCTCCATCTGCGCCACCAGATTGAGCAGGTCGCGGGTGATCTTCTGGCTGCCCGCGACGTAGTAATCCTGCGCATAAGCGGACTTGATCTGCGCCGACAAATCCGCCCAGGTGGTGGCGGTTCGCCCCTGTGCCTGGCCTGCAACAGCGTCGGCTGCTTCCCGCTTCAAATCGCGCTTGCCAAACCACGGCACGCTTTGCATCAGCGTGTAGCGCGTGCTGCCCACCTGCGACGGCAGCAAACTCGCGCCTTTATTCGTGCCTTGATTAGTGATGTCCATCAATTCGGTGCGCAACACCGGGTCGGGCAAGGCTGCTGCCGGCTGAATGCGTTGTGCCGCGGCATCTGCCTCATAGCGCATCGCCGCAAACTCGGGATTGTGTTCGCGCGCGTACTCCAGCAGGCCGGTGAGGCTGGAGCCCAATAATGGATCATCGGCTGCATGAGCAGGCAACAGCCATGCCCCCATCAATCCGCAAGCTGCCAACCTGGCAATAAGTCGCATCTTCATGATTCACCCCTTGGGGTTGGTTGTGCCGTTTCAATGATGTGCAAAAACCGTTGCGCTCCCATCCGGCGTAATCAGCAGGGTGTCATATGGGACGCTGCGCTCACCTTCCATGCCGGGCGATCCGGGTGGCATGGAAGGCACGGCCAGGCCGATGGCCGCGGGATGTTCCTTGAGCAATCGCTTGATATCCGCCGCAGGCACATGACCTTCAACCAGATATTGCCCAACCCTGGCGGTATGGCATGCGCCAAAACGATTGGGCATACCCAGTTTCTTGCGTGCCGCAGGCACATCATCCACATCATGCAGAATCACCTTGAAGCCGTTTTTTTGCAGGTGTTCCGCCCAGGCCTTGCAACAACCGCAATCCGGGCTTTTATACACATCCACAGAGGGCAGTGCCTGTCCTGAGCCTGGTTGAAGGGGCTGCGCCATGCCGGGACTAGCCGCAGCCAGCACGGCACACAGCACCATGCTGCGCAGCATGGTGTGAGTTGGTAAGTATGTTTTAGCGAAACTTGCTTTGCTCGTCTTCATGATGCTAATCCTCAAGTGAGTGGCAAACCGGCGGTCGCAAGCGACAACCGAACAATTCGGGACGAGAGCTATTATGCCAACGAAGTCGGCGTGAATAAAACGATGGAAGCGACTCGCCCCGTTTTAGGTGCGGGCGATCGGGGGAGGATCAAACAATGGCAGGGTAAGCGTGCGGGGTGTATCGAGATAGGGAGCAAAGACACGATCTGCCTGTTGCTCTGCAATAATCACCGACACAGAAACGGCAACGTATCCGCAGCACGCCAGATGGCAGATGGCATGATTCTTACAGGAAAGATCGTGTTGATCGGGAGACAGAGCGGGATTCGCGGCGAGTTGTGCTTGATGCACGTGCTGGTGCTTGGCTGACGCCTGTTGTGAGAGATGCCCACTTTGTTGCGCCGCCGCAGCATGGCAACCTCCCGCTTCCGGCTGCATGGCAACCGACTCAGCCAGCGCATTGCCGCTGAACAGCGGCAGCCAGATGGCCAAAAGCACTGCAACAAATTTTCTGAGCGGGCGAGACATATAAACAGACTCTCAAAATTTTCCTGACCTGTCAATGCCAAGCTTAAGGAATGCAGGCGCTTCCGTATGACATCGGCGCCACAAATTATGCCAAATGGGCGGTATTCATGGCATTATTTGCAACTGCTGCCGAATACCTTGTCCGGCAAACTGCCAATGATATAGACAAATATATGCCATACAGTTCCAAGCCTCCCGCTGAATTCGTCGCCCCCGAATTTGTTGAATGGTTCCGTTCGGTCGCGCCCTACATCAATGCCTTCCGCGGCCGCACTTTCGTGGTCGCTTTCGGCGGCGAGGTGGTCGCGGACGGCAAATTTATCGGGCTGACCCACGACCTCAATCTGCTTGCCAGTCTGGGCGTGCGGCTGGTGCTGGTGCACGGCGCGCGCCCCCAGATCGAGCAGCATCTGGCGCGCAATAACATCGAGGACCGCTATCACCAGAACATCCGCCTGACCGATACGGAGACCATGCAGTGCGTGAAAGAGGCGGTGGGGCGGGTGCGGGTGGAGATCGAGGCGTTGCTGTCCATGGGCCTGGCGAATTCGCCGATGGCGAATGCCGATATCCGCGTGGCGGGGGGCAATTTCATCACCGCCCAGCCGATTGGGGTGATCGCCGGGGTGGACCTGCTGCACACCGGCAGCGTGCGCAAGGTGGACGTGACCGCAATCAGGGACCGGCTTGCCCACAACGAGGTAGTGCTGCTCTCACCGCTGGGTTATTCGCCCACCGGCGAGGTGTTCAACCTCACCCTCGAAGACGTGGCAACACAGACCGCCATCGCGCTGGATGCGGACAAGCTGATATTCCTGATGGATCACGATGGCGTAATGGACAAGAAAGGCGAATTGCTGCGCGAACTGACCGTGGAGCAGGCGAACGCCGTGCTTTCCGCCAAGCGCAAGCTGCCGGACGATGTCGCGCTGTTCCTGCCTTGTGCGGTGCATGCCTGCGAAGCGGGCGTGGCGCGCGCGCACCTGATCAGCCGCCATGCGGATGGTGCGATACTGCAGGAGCTGTTTTCCGATACCGGCATCGGCAGCATGGTGGTGGAAACCACGCTCAACACGCTGCGCGACGCCACCATCAACGATGTCGGCGGTATCCTGCAACTGCTGCAACCGCTGGAGGAAGAGGGCATACTGGTGCGGCGCAGCCGCGAACTGCT
>JAGWMH010000205.1 GCA_028871775.1 Betaproteobacteria bacterium | reverse complement strand
GCCCCTATACCTTGCCGGATTATTTGAGCCAGTATTGCACCGTGTTCGCGCCTTCCTAGAAGCAGGTGTTGAAGAATTACCGCGAGGTTCCGGTGGATATTCTGGAAGATGCGCAACAGTTGGCCGCATGGGCAAGGAAGGCGGCTCAGCCATGAGCGCGCCGAGCGGAGCGTAAATTTGCCCTAATCGGGGCGCTGCGGCATAATTAGCGCCTCAAGCAAGGTGCCAGCAAACCATTGGCTGTTGCGTCCGACAGGCGTATCAACAGCTCACCCCTTGCCCCGATTTGCTCAGGCAACAGATTCATAAAGATTCAGTTCACACAACCCAGCCCCACGGGAATATCCAGAAGGAAAAAACAAATGGCAACGACGCGTAATGTTACCCCTCCCAAGTTCAACGATATAACCGGCGCGGTGCGTATGCTGGCGGTGGATGCCGTGCAGAAGGCCAACTCCGGGCATCCCGGCGCGCCGATGGGCATGGCGGAAATCGCCGAGGTGCTGTGGAACCGCCACCTGCGCCACAACCCTGCCAACCCCAAGTGGCCCGACCGCGACCGTGTTATCCTGTCCAACGGACACGGCTCGATGCTGGTCTATGCCCTGCTGCATCTGTCCGGCTACGACCTGCCGATGGATGAGCTGAAGCGCTTCCGCCAGATGCACTCCCGCACCCCGGGCCATCCCGAGTATGGCTACACGCCGGGCGTGGAAACCACCGGCGGCCCGCTCGGCCAGGGCATCACCAACGCGGTGGGCATGGCGATGGCGGAAAAATTGCTGGCTGCGGAATTCAATCGTCCCGGCCATGAAATCGTAAATCACCATACTTACGTGTTCATGGGCGACGGTTGCATGATGGAAGGCCTCTCCCACGAAGCATGCGCACTGGCCGGCACATGGGGCCTGGGCAAGCTGACTGCATTCTGGGACGACAACGACATCTCGATTGACGGCCATGTCGGCGGGTGGTTCACCGACGATACACCGAAACGTTTCGAGGCCTACGGCTGGCATGTCATCCCCAACGTGCAAGGGCACGATCCGGAAGCGATCAACGCCGCGATCAACGCCGCCAAGGCGGTCACCGACAAGCCCACGCTGATTTGCTGCAAGACCATCATCGGCGCCGGCTCTCCCAGCAAGGCCGGCACGCATGACGTGCACGGAGCCGCACTGGGCGATGCCGAAGTGGCTGCAACGCGCGAACACATCGGCTGGAAATATCCGCCGTTTGAAATCCCCAAGCATGTGTACGATGCATGGGATGCGCGCACCAAGGGCGCGGGCCTGGAAAAACTGTGGAACAACAAGTTCGCCGAATACCGTGCCGCATTCCCGAAAGAGGCAGCCGAATTCGAACGCCGCATCAAGGGCGAGCTGCCCGCCAACTGGAAAGCACACGCGGCTGACGTCATCGCCAAGACCAACGAAAAAGCAGAAACCATCGCCACGCGCAAGGCCTCGCAAAATGCCATCAATGCACTGGCCCCGGCACTGCCCGAATTCCTCGGCGGCTCGGCCGACCTGACTGGCTCAAACCTGACCAACTGGACGGGCTGCAAGCATATTCGCGGCAAGAGCACCGGCAACTACATCAGCTACGGCGTGCGCGAATTCGGTATGGCGCACATCATGAACGGCATGGCGCTGCACGGCGGCTTCCTGCCATTCGGCGGCACCTTTCTGATGTTCTCCGAATACGCGCGCAATGCGCTGCGCATGTCGGCACTGATGAAGCAGCGCGTGATCTATGTGTTCACCCACGACTCCATCGGTTTGGGTGAGGACGGCCCGACGCACCAGCCGGTCGAGCAAGCCGCGACACTGCGTTACGTCCCCAATATGGAATTATGGCGCCCATGCGACACGGTTGAATCCGCTGCTGCGTGGGTCGCCGCCGTGGAGCGCAAGGACGGCCCGAGCAGTCTGGTTTTCAGCCGCCAGAACCTGGCGTTCCAGAAGCGCGATGCGGCGCAAATTGCCAATATCCGCAAGGGTGCGTATGTGCTGGCGGAGGCTGCTGGCGGCAAACCGCAAGCGGTGATCATCGCCACCGGCTCGGAAGTTTCGCTGGCTCTGGAAGCGCAAAAAACACTGACTGCCGAAGGCATCAATGTGCGCGTAGTGTCCATGCCGTCCACCAATGTGTTCGACAAGCAGGATCAGGCTTACCGGGACAGCGTCCTGCCCAAGGGTGTGAGGCGCGTAGCGGTTGAAGCGGGCGTGACGGGCGGCTGGTACAAGTACGTTGGACTGGATGGCGCAGTGGTCGGCATGGATTGCTTCGGCGAATCCGCGCCCGCGCCGGAGTTATTCAAGCACTTCGGCATCACCGCGAGCAACGTGGTGAAGGCCGTGAAAAACGTGCTGTAAATATTTTTACGTAAATTTCTGGAGAAAAAAATGGCAATTCGTGTGGGTATTAATGGATTCGGCCGCATCGGACGCATGGTGTTCCGCGCAGCGGTGCAAAACTTCCCTGACATTGAAATCGTTGGCATCAACGACCTGCTCGAACCGGAATACCTGGCCTACATGCTGCGCTACGACTCAGTGCACGGCCGCTTCAAGGGTAGCGTTTCCGTCGAGGGCAGCACTTTGGTCGTCAACGGCAAGAAGATCCGTTTGACCGCCGTCAAGGACCCCGCCGAGCTGAAGTGGAACGAAGTCGGTGCCGACATAGTCGTTGAGTCCACCGGTCTGTTCCTGACCAAGGAAACCTGCGAAAAACATATCGCCGCTGGCGCGAAGAAAGTCATCATGTCGGCGCCGTCCAAGGACGACACGCCGATGTTTGTGTACGGCGTGAATGACAAGACCTACGCCGGCCAGACCATCGTCTCCAACGCTTCATGCACCACCAATTGTCTCGCTCCAGTCGCCAAGGTGCTGAACGACAGCTTCGGCATCAAGCGCGGCCTGATGACCACGGTGCATGCCGCCACCGCCACCCAGAAGACCGTCGACGGCCCCTCCAACAAGGATTGGCGCGGCGGCCGCGGCATCCTCGAAAACATCATCCCGTCTTCGACCGGAGCCGCCAAGGCCGTCGGCAAGGTCATCCCCGAACTGAACAAGAAACTCACCGGCATGGCCTTCCGCGTGCCGACCTCGGACGTATCCGTGGTTGACCTGACCTGTGAGTTGAACAAGGAAACCACCTACGATGGCATCTGTGCCGCCATGAAGGCCGCTTCCCAGGGCGCGATGAAGGGCGTGCTCGGCTACACCGACCAGAAGGTGGTCTCCACCGACTTCCGCGGCGAGAATTGCACCTCGGTGTTCGATGCCGATGCCGGCATGGCCCTGGACGGCACTTTCGTCAAGGTTGTCGCCTGGTACGACAACGAGTGGGGCTACTCCAGCAAGGTGCTGGAGATGGTGCGCGTCATCGCCAAATAAATCAGCTTGTAGCCAGTAGCTGGTGGCTTGTAGCTTTAGATGCCGTGCGCGGAGCGCGCACCTTGAATAGCTACCCGCTACAAGCTACAGGCTACTTTTTTCTCAGGAGAAAAAATGTCCGTTATCAAAATGACCGATCTGAACCTCAAGGGCAAGCGCGTCCTGATCCGCTCCGACCTCAACGTGCCCGTCAAGGATGGCAAGGTAACTTCCGATGCGCGGATCACCGCTTCGATGGCGACGATCAATTTCGCGCTGAAAGCAGGTGCACGCGTGATGGTGACTTCCCACCTGGGCCGCCCCGAGGAGGGCGTTTATTCCGAGGAGAACTCACTCAAGCCGGTGGCAGATGTCATTGCCTCCAAGCTGGGCAAACCCGTGCGCCTGATCAAGGACTGGGTGTGCGGCGGCTTCGATGTTGCC
>JAGWMH010000204.1 GCA_028871775.1 Betaproteobacteria bacterium | reverse complement strand
TGCGACACGTTACTGGCGGAGCCAGCCGATTGCGGGAGCAACTGCCAGGCTGCCCTTCCCGCATCAGAGGGCTACGCCCCACCGTGTCAGGGCAGCGAGCGAAGGGCATCAACCATTCGCGTCGTCGCCTTCCTTGCATTCCATCCCGCAAAACCGTTGTCGCGGCCATGTGGGACTTATTCAGAGGTTCCTTCAGCGTTTAAAGCATACGCCACTTCGCCGCGCCAAACCACCTGCCCAGCACGTTCATCAGAGGGGCAAAATCCCTGCTGCGCTGGTGGTAGAATCAGCGCGACAATTCACCGTGCAGGTTTCCAGCCTACCCCCATGACCGATCAAGACAGCACTACCGCTCCTGCGCTTTCAAACAAACGGCGCGCAATTCTGCTGCGCATTGCTGCGCTGCTGCTGGTCATTTCACTGGCCGTCTTTGCCTGGTGGTTTTTTCTCGGGCAGTGGCGCACCAGCACGGATGACGCCTATGTCGGCGGCAACATCGTCGCGGTGACACCGCTTACCGGCGGCACGGTGGTTGCCATTCATGCCGACACCACGCAGGCCGTGAGCGAAGGGCAGCTGCTGGTGCAACTGGATGACAGCGATACGCGCCTGCAACTGGATGCTGCCGAAGCCGCGCTGGCTGCGGCGGTGCGCGAAGTGCGCGGGCTGTATGCGACCAGCCGTGGCAACCTGCCGCTGCTAGCACAGCGCCGTGCCGATCTGGCGCGTGCGCAGGCGGAACTGGCGCGCAGCGATGCGGCATTGGCGCAAGCCGAATCCGAATTCAAACGCCGCGAAGCCTTGGCCAGACAGAATTTTGTTTCACCGGAAAATGTACAGCTTGCCCAGACCGCACGGGACGCGGCACAGGCGCAGCGCGATGCGGCGGCCAGCACGGTAAAAGCCAGCACCGCCGCCATTGCCCAGACCGAAGACCAGGCCGGCGTTTCCAATGCGCGCGTGGACAACATTTCACTGGAGAACCACCCCAACGTGCGCGCCGCCGCAGTGCGGGTGCGCGAAACGGCCCTCGCGCTGGCGCGCACCCGCGTGCTGGCGCCGGTCAGCGGGCAGGTGGCCAAGCGCGCGGTGCAGATCGGCGAGCGGGTCACGCCCGGCGCCTCGCTGATGGCCATCGTGCCGCTCGACAAGGTGTGGCTGGATGCCAATTTCAAGGAGACCGAATTGCGCGACGTGCGCATCGGGCAGGCGGCCACGCTGACCTCTGACTTCTACGGCGACCCGATCATTTTTCATGGCCGGGTGCTGGGTCTGGCTCCCGGCACCGGTTCCGCCTTCGCCCTGCTGCCCGCGCAGAATGCCACCGGCAACTGGGTAAAAATCGTGCAGCGTTTGCCGGTGCGCATCGCACTGGATGCCCAGGAATTGCGGGCACATCCGCTGCGCATCGGGCTATCCATGGACGTGACCATAGACACGCATGACCGCAGCGGCGCGGCGCTGACCACTTTGCCCAATACTGCGGCGATTGCCACCACCTCGGTGTATGCGCAGGACATCAAGGCCGCCGATGCGCGGGTGGCGCAAATCATCGCCGACAATCTGGGGCGCAAGTGAACTACAGTATCGTAGATTGGGTTAGCGTTTTTCGCGTAACCCAACTAGGTAAAACAACTAGCCATTCGACTAAGCCATCAAAAAACGATGGCAAGTCGCTGGTTAATTGCTCACGTTGGGTTACGCGATGAAGCAGCTAACCCAACCTACAAGTGCTGGACAACCAGCCACACTGAGCGGCATCAAGTTAATCCTGGCGACACTGGCGCTCGGCCTGGGTTCGTTCATGAACATTCTGGACCTGACCATCGTCAATGTTGCCGTGCCCACCATGGCCGGAAATTTCGCGGTCAGCCCGACGCAGGGCACGTGGATCATCACCTCATACTCGGTGGCCGAGGCCATCATGCTGCCACTGGCGGGATTCCTCGCCGGGCGCTTTGGCGAAGTGCGCAGCTTTGTCGCCGCCACCCTGCTGTTTACCCTGGCTTCGCTGTTATGCGCAATGTCATTCAGCTTTCCGATGCTGCTCACTGCCCGGGTATTGCAGGGAGTGTTCGGCGCATCCATGATCCCGCTGTCGCAAACGCTGCTCACCGCGATTTACCCGCCGCACCGGCGCGGCATGGCATTGGGCATCTGGGCAATGACCACGGTGATTGCGCCGGTTGTCGGTCCGCTGGCGGGCGGCTGGCTGACCGACAACACCTCGTGGCACTGGATTTTTCTGGTCAACCTGCCGGTCGGCATGCTGGTCGGCATTTCCGTATCCATCCTGCTGGCACACCGCGATGCGCTGCAACCCGGCAATCGCCATCAAAAAATGGACTGGGTCGGATTGTCCCTGTTGATCGTCGGCATCGGTTCACTGCAAATCCTGCTCGACAAGGGCAATGAACTGGACTGGTTCAGCTCCGGCACCATCATCACGCTGAGCGTGATAGCGGCAATTGCGCTGCTGATCTTTATCGTCTGGGAGCTGGGCGAAGCCACTCCGCTGGTTGACCTGCGCCTGTTTGCGCGGCGCAATTTTCTGGTGGGGGCGGTGTGCCTGCTGCTGGGTTCGATGGCCTTCTTCGGCGTGGTTGTCATCGTTCCGCTGTGGCTGCAAACCTATCAGGGCTACACCTCGCTGTGGGCAGGCAAGGCGGTGGCTTTCGGCGGAGTGCTGGCATTCGTTCTCGGGCCGATCATCGGCGCCAACATCAATCGCGTCGATGCGCGCGGCATCACCACCTTCGGCTTCATCGTGTTTGCCCTGGTGGGCTTATGGAGCGCGCGCTTTACCCCGAACATCGACTATTGGTCGGTGGCGCTGAGCCGCCTGTTCATGGGTATCGGCATCAGCTGTTTTTTCCTGCCCCTGGTCACCATCAGCCTTTCCGGCTTGCCCGCGGAGCGCGTTGCGGCAGCCTCCGGCCTCACCAACTTCATGCGCAATCTGGGCGCCAGTTTCGGCACCGCCATCACCACCTGGCTGTGGACCAGCAAGGCTGCCGGGCACCATGCCAGACTCGTGGAAAATATCCATCCCTACAATCCGGCGGCGAACGACTACCTGAACCGGTTGCACCAGCTTGGCATGCCAGACGATGTTGCGTATGCCTATCTGGAGCGCATGATTACCACCCAGTCCTACACCCTCGCCACGGACAATATTCTGATCATTTCCGCCCTGCTGATGCTGTCACTGGTCACGCTGATCTGGTGGGCCAAGCCCCCGTTTGTCGCCAGCCGCGGCGGCGCGCATTAATAAAACCCTGCGCCTACTTCACTCTGGAAGGCAGCTTGATCGTGTCGCCCGCTACCATAAAAACACCCTTGCCTTGGTGATGGAGCGTGCGCGGACTCTTCATGGCGGGATCGATCCACGCCTTGACCACCTCCAGCACGAAGAAGTTGTACTTGTTCACCATCCGCGTATCGGCCACCCTGCATTCGAGATTGGCGTAGCACTCGGCGATCAGCGGCGGCATCACCTGCGAAGCGGGCAGCGGCGTCAGCTTGAACTTCCTGAACTTGTCCACCTTTTCGCCGGAGCAGTTGCCGATACCCACCACCTGCTTTGCCATCTCCACCGACGGGATGCTGAGCACGCATTCTTTAGTCTTCAGTAGCGCGTCGAAGCTGTAGTTCCGCCCGCTGATCACGCAGCCCACCAGCGGCGGCTCGAACTCCATCATCGTGTGCCACGACTGGGTCATGATGTTCGCCTTGCCCTTGTGCGCGGTGGTCACCAGCACCACCGGCCCCGGCTCCAGCAGGCGGTAAACTTGGGACAACGGATAAGTTTTTTTCTTCATCGCTACATATAC
>JAGWMH010000203.1 GCA_028871775.1 Betaproteobacteria bacterium | reverse complement strand
CGGTCCAGGGTGCGCGAAGCCGAGGCCAACCGCGACCGTGCCAGGGAGGAACTGGAAACCGCGCGCCGCAACGTCGCCCTGCAAACGCGCCAGGCCTATCTGGGCGTGGTCAACGGCATCGCCCAGGTCAAGGCGCTGCAACAGGCGCTGAAGTCCAGCGAGAGTCTGCTGGAGGCCAGCAAGCTGGGGCAGGAAGTCGGGGTGCGCACCAACCTCGATGTGCTGAATGCGCAGCAGCAGCTCTACTCCACCCGCCGCGACCTGTACCAGGCCGAGTACAACTACCTGATCAGCCAATTAAAGCTTAAAGCCGCCGCCGGAACATTGGCCGAAGAGGATCTGGCCAGGGTTAATCAGGCGCTTTACTGACACCCGCCCAAACCACAAATCCATTATCCAATTCACCTTCAGGAAACATGATGAAAACATCCTTTACGTTACCGCGACAGGTCTGGTTTGCCGCCTTCGGCGTTGCGCTGCTGCTTGCCCTCGGCTGGGTGGCTTTGAGGAGCGGCCCGCTCGCACCGATACAAGTGACCGTAACCCGGGTTGCCAAGGGCGAGGTTGCTTCCGCCCTGTTCGGCATCGGCACAGTTGAGGCACGGCGTGCTTATCTGATCGGGCCGACCGCCACCGGCCGGGTCGGGCGCGTGCTGGTCGATGTGGGCGATGCGGTACAGGCGGGCCAGTTGCTGGCGGAAATGGATCCGGTTGATCTCGACAGGCGGGTTGCTTCCGCAGCAGCGACGGCTGAACGTGGCCGCAGTGCCGTGGCAACGGCACAAGCCCAGGTGCACGATGCGCAAACTCGCCAGGCATTGGCTGCCAGCGAAGCGCGACGCTACGTTGACTTGGGGCACAAGGGGTTCGTCAGCCAGAGCGTGGTGGATGGCAAGTTGCAGCAACTGCAGTCGGCGGATGCCCAGCTTGCCGCCGCCGAGTCTGCGCTGATGAGTGCCCGTCAAGACCTGGCCCGCCTAGATGCCGATCGCGACGGGGTGAAGCAGCAACGGGCGAATGTCCGCCTCAACGCGCCCACCGACGGCGTGGTGACCTCGCGCGATGCCGAACCCGGCAGCACCGTCGTGGCCGGACAGGCAGTGCTCAAATTGCAGGAGCCGAACAGTCTGTGGATTACGGTGCGGCTGGATCAAGGACGCTCCGCCGGCCTCCGGGTAGGGCTGTCAGCCGAAATCACGCTCCGCTCCAACCCCCGCAAACCCCTTGCCGGCAAAGTCGTCCGCGTCGAGCCGATCAGCGACAATGTGACCGAAGAGCGTATCGCCCAAGTGGCTTTCGATCTCATGCCGCAAGACGTGTCCACCGGCGAGATGGTCGAGGTGACGCTGCGCTTGCCCGCGATCAGCGATGCGCTGCTCATTCCCAACGCCACCCTGCGCTATCGCGGCACCCAGGCCGGGGTCTGGCTGCGTGATGACGGGCATCTGCGTTTCGCTCCGGTGAAAACGGGAGCGGAGGGTCTCGACGGCAAGGTGCAGATTATCGAGGGTGTGAAGGCCGGAGATGAGGTAGTAGTCTACAGCGAGCGCGACCTCGCCGATGACAGCCACATCAAGGTGGTTGCTTCGTTGGCCGGAAAAGCAAAATGATCAGCCTTGCAGGCCGCGACATCCTGCATTCCGGGAGCAAATTTGTCCTTACCGGCCTGGGGCTCGGGCTGCTCATCGGTGTCACGTTCACCATGGCGGGGGTTTATCGCGGCATGGTGGACGATGCCAAGGTGTTGCTCAACAACAGCGGCGCCGATATGTGGGTGGTGCAAAAAGATACTTTGGGTCCTTATGCCGAGTCGTCCAGCATTCACGATGATGTCTATCGCAGCATTCTCGGCATGGCCGGTGTGGCGCAGGCCGCCAATGTCACTTATCTCACCATGCAGGTGCGCAAAGGCGACACCGACGTGCGCGCCATGGTGGTGGGCTTCGAGCCCGGACAGCCGGGTGAGCCGGGCTATCTGGTGGCAGGCCGCCGTGTTACCCGCAGCCATTACGAAGCGATAGCCGACGTGAAAACCGGGTTCGCTCTGGGCGACCGCATCCGCATCCGCCGCCATGATTACACCGTGGTCGGCCTCAGCCGGCGCATGGTGTCCTCCGGCGGCGACCCGATGGTGTTCATTCCGCTCAAGGATGCCCAGGAGGCGCAATTTCTCAAGGACAACGACGCCATCGTCAACGAGCGCGCCCGCACTGCCGCCAATCCCGCTCTCAACCGCCCCGGCGTGCCGGGCCTGCTGAATGCGATTGAGGCTGCGCAATCCAGCAACCACAATGTCAATGCCGTGCTGGTGCAGGTGGCCGAGGGCCGCTCTGCCGAGGTGGTGGCGCAGGAAATTCGCCGCTGGAAACATTTGCAGGTCTTTAACCGCGAGCAGATGGAGGAGATTCTGGTCGCCAAGCTGATTGCCACCTCAGCCAAGCAGATCGGCATGTTCCTGGTGATCCTGACCATCGTCAGCGCGGCCATCGTCGCTTTCATCATCTACACCATGACCCTGGGCAAGATCAGGGAAATCGCCGTGCTGAAGCTGATCGGCACGCACAACCGCACCATTGCCGGCATGATCCTGCAACAGGCGCTGGGCTTGGGCCTGATCGGCTTCGCCGTCGGCAAGATCGCCGCCACCATCTGGGGGCCGGCTTTCCCGAAATATGTGCTGCTAGAACCGGGTGATGCGGTGCGCGGCTTCGTGATCGTGATGGCCGTCTGCACCCTCGCCAGCACCCTGGCGATACGCGCGGCGCTGAAGGTCGATCCGGCCAACGCGATAGGAGGCTAACATGGACAAAGGCATCGGCATCCACATCGAAGGTTTGAGCAAGCGTTACGGCGCGGGCGAGACCGCCGTCGATGCGCTCAAGGAAGTGAACATGAGCGTCGCCCCCGGCGAGGTGGTCGGCCTCGTCGGACCCAGCGGCGCCGGCAAGAGCACGCTGCTCAAATGCCTGGGAGCGGTCATCGAACCGACGCAGGGCCGCATGACCCTGGGCGGCGACGTAATTTACGACAACGGCTGGAAGATTTCCGACCTGCGTGTGCTGCGCCGGGACCGCATCGGCTTTATCTTCCAGGCTCCTTACCTGATCCCATTTCTGGATGTGACCGACAATGTGGCCCTGTTGCCCATGCTGGCAGGGCGCCCCAACGGGGAAGCCCGCACACGGTCACTGGAACTATTGCGGGCGCTCGACGTGGCGCACCGGGCGAAAGCGCAACCCTCCGAACTTTCCGGCGGTGAACAGCAGCGGGTCTCCATCGCCCGCGCGCTGGCCAACCGGCCACCGGTGATTCTCGCCGACGAACCCACCGCGCCGCTGGACAGCGAGCGGGCGCTGGCGGTGATGCGCATCCTCAACCAGATGGCCAGCCAGTACCAGACCGCCATCATCGTCGTGACCCATGACGAAAAAATCATCCCCACGTTCAAGCGTATCTACCACATCCGCGACGGCCGGACTTTTGAGGAGGCAGGGGAAGGGCGGGTGATCCAGTAAGCAACCTGCTAAACCAGCGCGAGGATCAACCCGCGCGGGCGCAATAACCGAAGGGCGCTTTGTTCTAATACGGCATTGAGTCTATACTGAAGCAGTTATGCTGACAGGGTGGCGAAGCGACAAGTGCATTGCAACAAGGATAGTGTTCCCTCATGTTCGGAATGTCTGCACCGAAGGTGGAGGGCAAAGTTCTGGTTAAGGCAAAACCGCCTTGATCAACGACATTGGCCTGTTCGTCAGCGAAAATGCGCCGTCGAGAAGGCGCATTCTGATCAATGACGTGACTCCCTCCACCCTGAACAGAATTCGGGAATGTTATGGATGTGA
>JAGWMH010000202.1 GCA_028871775.1 Betaproteobacteria bacterium | reverse complement strand
AGAAAATCGGCATTGATACGCTGGAGGTACTCCAGGCGGCAGGCACGAAGTGGAATTTCCTGCCATTTCGTCCCGGGTTGGTGGGCGGGCACTGCATCGGAGTCGATCCATATTATTTGACGCATAAGGCGGAAATGCTGGGTTATCACCCGCAGGTGATCCTGGCGGGGCGGCGCATCAACGATGGCATCGCCTCCTATGTGGCCAAGCAGACGGTCAAGCAGATGATTCATGCGGGCTCGATGGTGAAGGGAGCGAAGGTGATCGTGTTGGGCCTGACCTTCAAGGAAAACTGTGCCGACTTGCGCAATTCCAAAGTGGCGGACGTAGTGCGCGAATTGGAGGCGTTCGGCTGCGATGTCGCCGTGCATGATCCGATTGCCGATTCTGCCGCGGCCAGGCACGAATACGGCATCGAACTGGCAGCATGGAATAATTTGCCCAAGAATGCAGATGCGGTAGTGGCGGCGGTGATGCACCGGGAGTATCTGGAGAAGCCGCTGCCTGAAATACTCGGCCTGCTCAGGAAGAACGGGGTGTTCGTGGACATCAAGTCAGCCTTCGATCAAGCCGCGATCCGGGCTGCCGGACACAGCCTGTGGCGTCTGTAACCGGTAAGCCTGAAAAGGACGGGTTGCTTCTATGTATAAAACGATAACCGGTCGGAATATCCGCACCGCAATTGTGGGGTGCGGGCGTATTTCCAAAAACCACTTCGGCTCGATCGCCACCCATGCAGGCGACATTGAGTTGACTGCAATCTGCGACAACGATCACAAGGTGCTGGCAGCCTGTTCGGAACAGCATGGGGTGAAAGCCTACCTTGATCTGGAAGAAATGCTGCGACAGGAGCAACTCGACCTGGTCGTATTGTGCACGCCCAGCGGCTTGCATTCCATGCAGGCGCAGATGGCGGCCAAACACAATATCAATGTCATGACGGAAAAGCCGATGGCCACGCGCTGGCATGACGGTGTAAGCATGGTCAAGGCGTGCGATGAAGCCGGGGTGAGGCTGTTTGTGGTCAAGCAAAATCGCCGCAATGCCACCCTGCAACTGCTGAAGAGTGCGGTCGACAAGGAACGCTTCGGACGGATTTACATGGTCAACATCAACGTCTTCTGGACACGCCCGCAGGAATACTACGACAGCGCCAAGTGGCGCGGAACCTGGGAATTCGACGGTGGCGCCTTCATGAACCAGGCCAGCCATTATGTTGACCTGGTGGACTGGCTGATCGGCCCGGTCGAGAGCGTGCAGGCTTACACCGGGACCCTGGCGCGCAACATCGAGGTCGAGGACACCGGGGTGGCGAGCATCAAGTGGCGTTCCGGAGCGCTGGGCTCGATGAACGTGACCATGTTGACCTATCCCAAGAATCTCGAAGGCTCTATCACCATCATCGGCGAAAAGGGCACGGTACGCATCGGCGGCTTGGCGGTCAACGAGATCCAGCACTGGGAATTTGCCGACTCCGATCCCGATGATGAGCGGGTGAAGAGTGCCAGCTATGAAACCACTTCGGTGTATGGCTTCGGCCATCCCCTGTATTACAAGAATGTGATCGACGTGTTGCGTGGCGAAGCCGAACCGGAAACGGACGGGCGCGAAGGGCTGCGTTCGCTGGAAGTGCTGATCGCCACCTATCTTTCGGCGCGCGATGGGCGGCGCGTTTCCCTGCCGCTGGACTATTGAGATGGCATATACGGTTCATCCAACCGCAATCGTCGACGAAGGTGCGCAGATCGGCGAGGGTACCCGCATCTGGCACTGGGTGCACATCTGTGGCGGCGCGAGAATTGGCGAGCGCTGCTCGTTCGGACAAAATGTGTTCGTTGGCAACGACGTGGTGATCGGCAACAACGTCAAGGTGCAGAACAACGTCTCCGTCTATGATGCGGTGCGCCTTGATGACGATGTGTTCTGCGGGCCGAGCATGGTCTTTACCAATGTCTATAACCCGCGTTCCGCAATCAGCCGCAAGAACGAATACCGCACGACGCATGTATGCCGCGGCGCCACCCTTGGCGCCAACTGCACCATCGTGTGCGGCGTAACTGTCGGCGAGTACGCCTTTGTCGGGGCAGGAGCAGTCATCAACCGCAACGTGCCTGCTTATGCGCTGATGCTTGGTGTTCCTGCCAGACAACGCGGCTGGATGTGCCAGTGTGGCGCGCAACTCAAAGGCAAGGGGAAAGTGCGCTGCGATTGCGGCATTGAATACCGCATCGGCGAATCAACCTGTGTGCCCCTATGACGGCAAAAATTGAATTTGTCGACCTCAAGGCGCAGTATGCCGCTCTGCGGGAATCCATCAATGCCCGCATTCAGCGTGTGCTCGACCATGGCCAGTACATTATGGGCCCCGAGGTGCGCGAGCTCGAAGAAAAGCTGGAGACCTATACGGGAGCCAAACACTGCATCACGGTGGCTTCCGGCACTGAAGCTCTGCTGATTTCGCTCATGGCGTTGGAAGTGAAGCCGGGCGATGAAATCATCACCACGCCGTTCACCTTTGTCGCCACGGCGGAGGTGATTGCATTGCTTGGTGCGACGCCCGTGTTTGTCGATATACAGGCTGACACTTGCAACATTGATCCGTCATTGATCGAAGCGGCGATTACGCCAAAAACCAGGGCCATCATGCCGGTCTCCCTGTATGGGCAGCCGGCCGACATGGATGAGATCAACGCCATTGCCGTGCGGCATGGCAATATCCCCGTTATCGAAGATGCGGCACAGAGTTTCGGTGCGAGCTACAAGGGCAAAAGAAGCTGCAATCTCTCCACCATCGGCTGCACCAGTTTCTTTCCCAGCAAGCCGCTGGGCTGCTATGGCGATGGCGGCGCAATCTTTACCAGCAATGACAATCTGGCCCAGGCTATGCGCGAAATCCGCGTACATGGACAATCAAGGCGCTACCACCATACAAGAATCGGGGTAGGGGGGCGCATGGATACACTCCAATGCGCGATCGTGCTGGCTAAACTTGAACGGTTCAACTGGGAAGTGGAGCAGCGTATCCAGATTGGCAAGCGCTATAACGAATTGTTTGCAGGCAAGGTTGAAGCTGTGATACAGCGCCCGGATCGAGCTGGCGTGTACGGGCAGTACACCGTAATGGTTGAGGATAGGGAGTCCGTGCAACAAAAACTAAAAGAAGCAGGAATCCCCACGGCAGTCCACTACCCCATCCCATTGCATTTGCAACCTGCGTATGCCCATCTTGGCAAGCGCGTGGGCGGCTACCCGGTTGCCGAGGCATTGTCCATGCGGGTAATGAGCTTGCCGATGAGTCCAGAATTGAGCAAAGACGCACAACAGATAATTGTTGATGCAATGCAGGGACAAGAAAATTATATGCAGGATGTGACTTGAATAAAGAACTTTTAGTAATTGAAGCAGGCCGGACGGAGCGCCACTATTGGAAGGATTTGTGGCGTTATCGTGAACTGTTCTATTTCCTGGCTTGGCGCGACATACTGGTGCGCTACAAGCAAACCGCCATTGGCGTGGCATGGGCGCTGTTGCGCCCGTTCCTGACTATGGTGGTGTTCACCCTGGTATTCAGCAAGTTGGCTAAACTGCCATCGGACAATGTGCCCTATCCGATTCTGGTTTTCGCTGCTTTGCTGCCCTGGCAATTCTTTGCCAACGCTTTCACCGAGGCGGGCAACAGCCTGATCAGCAATGCCAACATGATTTCCAAAATTTATTTTCCGCGCTTGGTCATCCCGACGAGTACGGTGATTGTGAGTTTTGTGGATTTCCTGATTTCGGGCGTTATCCTGGTTGCCCTGATGACGTGGTATAGCTACCTGCCGGACTGGCGCATTGTGACCTTG
>JAGWMH010000201.1 GCA_028871775.1 Betaproteobacteria bacterium | reverse complement strand
AATCTAAGGCACAGTTGAGCATCTAATAATTCAACGAACAGAGGCCTACCATACCATTTAAAAGTAAAGTCAACCAGTAAGTTACGAGCTCATCATGAGAGCGTGTCTGTTTTTGGTCAAAAACGGGGCAAATGGCGGGAACGTCATGACATGGGAAAGGCTACAGTTTTGGCGCGCTAATCTATTTACATCTCCCGGCAATGCGCGGAAACTGTCAACCACACTCTCTAACAACCTAATAAACTATCCAGCCAGGTTATTCTTAACTTCCAACCCGCCGTGTCCGGCACTAAGGATGCGCCATGAGTAAGAAGCCAAACAAGCAAGCACCGCTGCGAACAGCCGCCGAGGCGGAGCTCGCACACTCACTGAAGCGGAAGCAGCGCCCTGCCGAGGAACTCCTGCATGAACTTCAGGTGCGCCAGCTTGAACTGGAGATGCAGAACGAAGAGCTGCGACGGGCGCAGGTAGAACTGGAAAAATCTCGCGACCGCTACATAGATTTCTATGACTTTGCCCCCGTTGGTTATCTCACCCTCGACCATAAGGGCGTGATTGGCGAAATCAACCTTACCGGTGCCGCGATGCTCAGGGTGGAGCGCAACAAACTGCCGCATCACCGCTTTGCCCAATTCGTTGCTACGGAGGACCGCGAACGCTGGCATCGCCATTTCCTGAACGTGCTAACACGCGACGACACACTGACTTGCGAACTGGCACTTCTGCGTGGTGACGGTTCACGCACTTACACCCGGCTGGATTGCCTGCGTCTAAGTAGAGCTGACAAAACACCCGTGGTGCGTATCGTGCTGGCCGACATTACCGAACGCAAGCAGTCAGAGGAAACTGTGCGCGCCCAGGAAGAATTCTTTCGCCTGATTGCCGAGAGCGCCGAAGACTTTATTGCGGTGCTTGATCTGGAGGGTCGGCGGCTCTACAACAGCCCCTCATACGCCAAACTTTTTGGCGATGTCGAAGCCTTGAAAGGCACAGACTCCTTCGCCGATATACATCCGGACGACCGGGAACGTACCAAACGAGTGTTTAAGGAAACCGTACAATCCGGCGTCGGCCATCGGTTGAATTTCCGCTTTGTGCTGGCAAATGGCAGCGTCCGTTACATGGAATCCTGCGGTGGGCTGATCAGAAACAGTCAAGGCCAGGCATTGCGTGTCGTCGTCGTGTCCCGCGACATCACCGAGCGTATAAAATACGATGAGGAAATTCGCAATCTGGCTTTCTATGACACATTGACACAACTTCCCAACCGCCGCCTGCTAAACGATCGTTTGGATCAAGCAATGGCAGCCAGCAAACGCAGCAGCCTTTATGGCGCGCTGATGTTCTTCGATTTGGATAATTTCAAATCACTCAATGACACGCACGGACATAGCGTGGGGGACTTATTGCTGGTGGAAGTGGCGCATCGCATCAATCATTGTGTGCGTGAGGTGGACACCGTCGCGCGTCTAGGTGGAGATGAGTTTGTAGTAGTGCTCAGTGAGTTGGATATGGATAAAGCCAAATCCACCACGCAAGCCAGCATCGTTGCCGAAAAAATCCGTGCCGTTCTGGCTGAGCCTTATGCGCTTAACATTCAGCATGAGGGGAAAGCGGAAACAACCATCGAGCATCATTGCACGTCGAGTATCGGCGTGGTGCTGTTTATCAATCACGAAGCTAGTTCGGAAGATATTATCAAGTGGGCGGATATGGCGATGTATCAAGCCAAAGAGGCTGGGGGCAATATGATTCGGTTTTCTGATTCGAAAGCTTGAGCGCCGAAATTAGGCCGGGAGCGGAAGTCTGCGTTTCCAGATAGAGGCTGGAATATAGAACCACATTAGAGGTATTCTTCGGAAAGGCCTGCACCATACAAAGCCGCCACTGAGTTTTGCACTTCAAAATTGAACCCTCGGGTTATATCGCGATGAATTGATTTGCTGTTGAGCTGCTGGGCCTTTGTTTTGCAGCGGCATAAACGTCATTCATGAATGCGGGTTTTCAGGGTGATGTCGCCGCATTGCACGCCGGGTTTGTTGCCTATCGAATCATTATAACGGCCTTTCTCGGCTTTCTCGATTTGGGCAAGTTGTATCGCTGGTTACTTGTTGTCCAAAACATTCCACGCCTGTTTTTGCAATCCGCTATCTGTCTGTATGTAGGAAAGCTTCTTACAAAGAAATCGGAAGTCTTCCGATTTTTTCCTTTTTGCACACGTAGCAAGATGCAACTGTCGAAAGAGGCAGTTGGAATTATCAGCCACGCAATTTGCTGTGACACATAAAACCATTCCGCTGGATTAACAGAAGGGATTGATCATGCCGCTTGCAGAATATCAATCACAATTGGCGAATAACCCACAGTGTGCGGAGAGCAGCGGCAACCTGTTTGGCAGCGTGGAAGCAAGAACCGGTTTGGCCGCCACCAACAAGGCGGAGATCCTGTTGTTCTCACTCGGCACGCAGGAAACGTTTGGCATCAATGTGTCCAACGTCAAGGAGGTCTGCCCCGCAATGCCCGTCACTAGGGTCCCCAATATGCCGCCCGGCATGGGCGGCATCGTGTTGCTGCATGGGCGCATCATTCCGGTGCTGACTCCGGACAAACTACTGGGGCTCAATGTAAATGCGCCAAACGAACTGCATATCATGATAGTGGCCGAACATAACCGCCACATCCTCGGTTTCCTGGTGCCTAAAGTGGGCCGCATCATTCATGTGGACCGCGACAAGATACGTCCTGTAGAAGGCATGTTATCGGGTAATGAAAACATGGTTACTGCCATCACCAAATTGCCGGACGGCAAGCTGGTTTCATTACTGGGTGTCGCGCAGATTCTTGCCGGTGCGTTCGGGAAAGAATTGGCAGGCAACGGCAACCCTGACTGGAGAGGGTTTTCTCCGGGCAAAGGTGTGTAGAAAGCGAAAACAACAAAGACACACGCAATCTGCTACAGGCCAGGTCTGCGCAGAATTGACAGCACCAAAGGCCCCGCAGGGGTTCTCGCACCCGGAGGGTGTACGCAATCCACTACGCAACAAGTTGCGTGTGGAGTTGACAGCAACGGGAGGTTCATTTTGGTAGACGCAAATATGAAATTTCTGGTTGTGGACGATTTTTCCACCATGCGCCGCATCGTGCGCAATCTGCTCAAGGAGCTTGGTTTCGCCAACGTGCAGGAAGCGGAAGACGGCGTTGATGCGCTGAACAGGCTGCGCGGAGAAGATTTCGATTTTGTGGTGTCTGACTGGAACATGCCTAACATGACGGGTATCGAGTTGCTCAGGGCTATCCGTTCGGATGCCAAACTTGAACACTTGCCGGTATTGATTGTGACTTCCGAGGCCAAGCGCGAAAACATCATTGAGGCAGCCCAGGCAGATGCCAGCGGCTATGTGGTCAAGCCGTTTACAGCCGCCACCCTGGATAAGAAGCTGAAGAAAATCTTCGAGAAAATGCAGAAGTGAGTGATGCCATGACCAACAATGCGATTGAGGAGCATGACTCGGATGAATTGGAAGCGCTGTTTGACAGCATAGTTTCGACGAATCAGAGAGCAAAAAACCTCGAACTTCAACCCTCTGCCATCAGCCATCAGTTCCCTGATCACGACAAGGTGATCGACAGGATAGGCCATATGGCGCGCACGCTGCATGACACCATGCGCGAACTGGGCCATGACAAAAATCTGGAAAGGGTAGCTTCTTCCATTCCCGATGCCAGCGACCGCCTCAATTATGCCGCCACCATAATTGAAAAAGCCACCGAACGGGTGCTGAATGCCACCGATGCCGCGCAACCCGTGGTGGAAAGGATTGAAGTCGAGTCACAGCGGCTTGCCCGGGA
>JAGWMH010000200.1 GCA_028871775.1 Betaproteobacteria bacterium | reverse complement strand
CAATCAAGGCCAAGCTATTCATTTTTAAAGTACGCATGTTATCTTCCTAAAATTGCATGATATATATCGGTAAGTCATCCTGCCTTGGGTCTTCCTTAAGGCTGTCGACTTTACGCCCTTCGCTCCCAGTGAACCTGTCCAACGGTTATAGATTATTGAGTGGCGCTGTTAGTGGTCAAAGCATATTGGATGAATGGTCAAATTACCCGATGACCGGTAATCGTTTATTGTTTCATCCCATACCTTGAATTACTCCTTCTTGCCGGATGGCTTATACTTGCGACGTATTCGAAAATAATTGAAACACGGGTTGCCGCAAATGGAAAATGAGGTTGTGCAGGGAGAAATTCTGTGACGCGTATCAAGGTTTGCGGCATAACGCGCGTGGAAGACGCGCTGGCCGCCGCGCACAGCGGCGCGGATGCGCTCGGGCTGGTGTTCTATGAAAAAAGCCCGCGTCATGTCACCGTGCGGCAGGCCGCGCAATTGGCGGCTGTTGTTCCGCCGTTCGTGATGGTGGTGGGGCTGTTCGTCAATCCTTCCGAAGATGAGGTGCGCAGCGTGTTGCGCCAGGTGCCGCTGGATATGCTGCAATTCCATGGTGAAGAAGCGCCGGAATTTTGCGCGCAGTTCGGCCGCCGTTATTTGAAGGCGGCGCGGGTAAAACCGGGGGTGGATTTGCTACAATGCGCGGCCCGTTACACCAGTGCGCAGGGTTTGCTGCTTGATGCCTACATTGAGGGCACGCCCGGCGGCACGGGCGCGCCATTTGACTGGGCGCTGATTCCGCACGATTTGCCGTTACCGGTGGTGTTGTCCGGCGGGTTGCATGCGGGCAATGTGGCGCAGGCGGTCAGAGAGGTGCGGCCTTATGCGGTAGATGTCTCCAGCGGTGTAGAGGCATCCAAGGGAATCAAGGATGCGGCGAAGATCGCCGCGTTCATCAACGAGGTTAAGCGAGCAGATGTACAACTATCCGGATAACAGCGGGCACTTCGGACCCTACGGCGGCATCTATGTCGCCGAAACCCTGATGGGCGCGCTGGAAGAACTGAATCAGGCCTATGAAAAATACCGCCATGATCCTGAATTCATCGCCGAGCTGAATTACGACCTCAAGCATTTCGTCGGCCGTCCCAGCCCGATCTATCACGCCAAACGCTGGTCACAGCAGCTTGGCGGCGCACAGATTTACCTGAAGCGCGAAGACCTCAACCATACCGGCGCGCACAAGGTGAACAACACCGTGGGGCAGGCGCTGCTCGCCAGGCGCATGGGCAAGCCGCGCGTGATCGCCGAAACCGGCGCAGGCCAGCACGGCGTGGCAACTGCCACCGTGGCGGCGCGCTACGGCATGGAATGCGTGGTGTACATGGGCTCGGAAGACGTGCAGCGCCAGGCGCAGAATGTGTATCGCATGAAGCTGCTCGGCGCGACCGTGGTGCCGGTGGAGAGCGGCTCGAAGACGCTCAAGGACGCGCTGAACGAGGCGATGCGCGACTGGGTGACCAACATCGAAAATACTTTCTACATCATCGGCACGGTGGCCGGGCCACACCCCTATCCGATGATGGTGCGCGATTTCAATGCCATCGTCGGCAGGGAATGCTTGGTGCAGATGCCGGAGCTGGCGGGGCGTCAGCCGGATGCGGTGGTCGCCTGCGTCGGCGGCGGCTCCAATGCGATGGGCGTGTTCTATTCCTACATCGACATGCCCGGCGTGAAGCTGATCGGCGTGGAAGCGGGCGGGCACGGCATAGCCAGCGGACAGCACGCAGCGCCGCTGACCACCAACAGTGCGGTGGGCGTGCTGCACGGCAACCGCACCTATTTGATGCAGGATGAGAACGGCCAGATCATCGAAACGCATTCCATCTCGGCGGGGCTCGATTACCCCGGTGTCGGACCGGAGCATAGCTGGCTGAAAGACAGCGGGCGCGCGGAATATGTCGCGATCAACGACGACGAAGCCTTGCGCGCGTTCCATGACCTGTGCCGCCTGGAAGGCATCATTCCCGCGCTGGAGTCCAGCCACGCGCTGGCCCATGCCGCGAAAATCGCGCCACACATGGGCAAGGACAAGGTGCTGCTGGTGAACCTGTCCGGGCGCGGCGACAAGGACATGGCGACGGTGGCGCGCGCGTCGGGCATTCAGTTCTAGGGACCATCATGTCGCGCATACAAGCCACTTTCGACAAGCTTAAACAACACAAGCGCAAGGCGCTGATCCCGTTCTTTACGGCGGGCGATCCCGCTCCGGCGCTCACCGTGCAGCTGCTGCATGCGCTGGTGGAGGCAGGGGCGGACATCATCGAACTCGGCGTGCCATTCTCCGACCCGATGGCGGATGGTCCCACCATCCAGCGCTCTTCCGAGCGTGCGCTCAAGCATGAGGTCGGGCTGCATCACGTGCTGGACATGGTGGCTGAATTCCGCCGCAGCAATATCGGAACGCCCATTGTGCTGATGGGCTATGGCAATCCGATTGAAGCGATGGGATGGGAACGTTTTGCCATGCGCTGTGCGCAAGCGGGGGTGGACGGCGTGCTGACGGTGGATTTCCCGCCGGAAGAAAGCCATGAGGCA
Source organism: Betaproteobacteria bacterium (assembly GCA_028871775.1). Taxonomy (GTDB): domain Bacteria; phylum Pseudomonadota; class Gammaproteobacteria; order Burkholderiales; family Gallionellaceae; genus CAITJF01. Next base: position 1,271 of record JAGWMH010000200.1, on the reverse strand, counting down.
TTCGGTCACTTGCAGCGCCACGGCATTGACCCGATCTTCCTGCTTGCGCCGACCACCAGCGATGAACGCATCGCCAAGGTAGCCAAGCAGGCGCGCGGCTATGTGTATTACGTCTCGCTCAAGGGCGTGACCGGTGCAGGGCATCTGGATTTGGGCGAGATCGAGCGCAAAATTCCGCAACTGAGGAAACACATCACGCTGCCCATCGGCGTGGGCTTCGGCATCCGCGATGCGGCGACTGCGCTGGCGGTGGCAAAGCTGTGCGATGGCGTGGTGGTGGGCAGCCGCATCGTGCAGGAAATCGAAAACTCGACTGAACAGAATGTGATTGCCAACGTGAGCAAGCTGGTCAAAGAGTTGCGAAGCGCGGTAGATAAGGCATAGGAGCAATGTAGGTTGGGTTAGGCCGTTAGGCCGTAACCCAACATTGCAAACTACGAAACTGCACCAAGGAGGATTGTATGAGCTGGTTTCAGAAATTATTGCCTCCCAAGATCAAGCGCCGCGAACTGGGCGCGGAGGGCAAGAAGAATGTACCCGAGGGCTTGTGGCACAAATGCCCGTCCTGCCAGGCGGTGCTGTACCACTCCGATCTGGAAAAGAATTTAAGCGTCTGCCCGAAGTGCAGCCACCATCACCGCATTACCGCGCGCACCCGTCTGGATTGGCTGCTCGATGGCGAAGGCCGTTTCGAGATCGGTGCCGAGGTGCAGCCGCTGGATACGCTGAAATTCAAGGACAGCCGGAAATACAGCGAGCGCCTGACCATGGCGCAGCAGGATACCGGCGAGACCGACGCGCTGGTGGTGATGCAGGGCAGCGTGCACGCCCTGCCGCTGGTGGTGGCGGTATTCGAATTCAGCTTCATGGGCGGTTCCATGGGTTCGGTGGTGGGCGAACGCTTCGTGCGTGGCGTGCAGCTCGCCACCGAGCAGAAGATTCCCTTCGTGTGCTTTGCCGCGAGCGGCGGCGCGCGCATGCAGGAAGGTTTGCTGTCATTGATGCAGATGGCCAAGACCTGCGCCGCGCTGACCCAATTGAGCCAGGCCGGGCTGCCGTTCATCTCGGTGCTGACCGACCCCACCATGGGCGGCGTATCCGCCAGCTTCGCCTTCATGGGCGACGTGGTGATCGCCGAGCCCGGCGCACTGATCGGCTTCGCCGGTGCGCGCGTGATCCAGCAGACGGTGCGCGAAACATTGCCGGAAGGCTTCCAGCGCGCGGAGTTTCTGCTGGAGCACGGTGCGATAGACATGATTGTGGACCGGCGC
>JAGWMH010000199.1 GCA_028871775.1 Betaproteobacteria bacterium | reverse complement strand
TTGGTGAACGGGCGATAGGCGGGGCGGGGCGCGTAACCTGCCGCGGTGTTTTCCAGCAGCGGCTCCGCGCTTAACACCGCCAGCACTTGCTGAGCATAATCCTGCCAATCGGTGGCGACGTGGATGTAGCCGCCCCTTCGACCGAGCTCAGGACAGGCGGGTTTAAGCTTCTGCACCAGTTGTGCGACGAACGGGGATTGAATCAACCGGCGCTTGTTGTGACGGGCTTTGTGCCATGGATCGGGGAAGAAAATATGCACGCCGTCCAGCACATTGTCGGCCAGCATGTCGCGTATTACTTCCACCGCATCGTGCTGGATGATGCGGATATTGGTCAATCCCATTTCCCCGATCTGCTTGAGCAGGCTGCCTACGCCGGGAGTGTGCACCTCGATGGCGAGGTAATCGTTTTGCGGTTGCGCCTGCGCGATGGCGGCGGTCGTTTCACCCATGCCAAAACCGATTTCCAGAATCCTGGGGGCACTCCTGCCGAAAGCGGCATCAAGGTCGAGCGGCTGCGCGGAGTAGGGAATGCCGTATTGCGGCATCAGGGTGTCGTAGCAGCGTTGCTGGGCATTCGAGACGCGGCCTTGGCGCAACACGAAGCTACGAATATGGCGTTTGCCGGGATCGGTGGTGTGGGACATGGCGATTGTTGTTCTATTACCCATCCGCCCCTGTCGGGCACCTGCTCCCGCTTGCGGGAAAGGGTAAGGGATTCTTAGGAACGTGTCGAAGCAATGATCCCAGCCGTCGGCGAACTGGGGCTGGCGCTGTACAGTTTCTTCGGCATGCGCCCGGCAAGATAGGCAGAGCGCCCGGCTTCCACTGCTTGCTTCATCGCGCCGGCCATCAGCACCGGCTGCCGTGCGGCGGCGATGGCGGTGTTCATCAGCACGCCGTCGCAGCCCAGCTCCATCGCAATCGCGGCATCCGAAGCGGTGCCGACCCCCGCATCCACGATCACCGGGACTTGCACGCGCTCCATGATGAGTTGCAGGTTCCACGGGTTGAGGATGCCCATGCCGGAGCCGATCAGCGAGGCCAGCGGCATGATCGCCACGCAGCCGATGTCTTCGAGCTGCTTGGCGATGATGGGGTCATCTGAAGTGTAGACCATCACCTGAAAGCCTTCGGCCACCAGCGTCTTCGCGGCGGCGAGCGTTTCCACCACATTGGGGTAGAGCGATTGCGGGTCGCCCAGCACTTCGAGCTTGACCAGGCTGTGGCCATCCAGCAGTTCGCGCGCCAGGCGCAGGGTGCGCACCGCATCGTCCGCGCTGTAGCAGCCGGCCGTATTGGGCAGCAGCGTGTATTTCGACGGCGGCAGGATATCCAGCAAGTTGGGTTCGTTGGGATTCTGGCCGATGTTGCTGCGGCGGATGGCGATGGTGATGATCTCCGCGCCGCTGGCTTCCACCGCCGCCCGGGTCTCGGCGAAATCCTTGTACTTGCCGGTGCCGAGCAACAGGCGTGAATTGTAGTTTTTGCTCGCGATGAGTAATGTGTCTTTGTTCATTGATATATCCCGTACTTAGCCGCCGCCGACGGCGGCGACAATTTCCAGCCGGTCGCCATCGGCCAGCAGGTGTTGGTCAAATTGGCCGCGCGGTATGATTTCACCGTTGCATTCCACGGCAATGCGCTTACCGCCCAGTTGCATCTGCTCGAGCAGCGCGACAACGTTGAGGGGAGTGTCGAACTGGCGCACCACCCCGTTGATCGAGACTGAAATCACTTTCAAATTCTGTCCAGGTTAAGGTAACATCCATTTTACACGATGCGGGCGTCGTATAATGGTAATACCCTAGCTTCCCAAGCTAGAGCCGTGGGTTCGATTCCCATCGCCCGCTCCACCTTCCTGTTTTAACTCGCCTAATACTGCCGGCTATGTGTTGGAAGCGGCAATTCGTGAACGGCAGGTTTGTCGCTGTTCTAATTTATATGGCAACACTCAACGTGAACCTGCGTATCCAAGGTGCGCATTCTGGAAACGTTGGGCCATAAAACGTCACTTCTGGAAAGCATGCCTCGCCAACTCCTTGATATTCATCAAACCAGTTGTTGGCACGACGGTTGCAACAATCTTCATACCCCGGTCATTCATGCTAAGGCTGGAAGGATCAGGGTAAGGCAAGCGAACCCATGCAAGCCTGAACAACCGAATTCTTCGACAATCTCTGGTTGCCTTTTGTCGCATTAAACAAGCCGTCCATGTCGTTTTCTGCGCCACTTATCCCCGGCCCTGAAAAACAGCCTAATGGGCTTGGGGTCTCGATTTATTTTCTGTTAGTGTCTCCTCCCACTCGCGGTTGATGCGGGTTATTTTCAAGTGGAAGGAGTTGATCATGGGTAACTTTGCCAAAGTAGAACATGACTGGAAACCACTCTGCACCGATAATCTGTTTGCAATCCAGACAGACCATCCGCTCATATGCATGGAGCACAAGCGAACCAAGGAACACGCCTACTTCGACATCAAACTGGACCGGTTTCTTTCGCAACAGGAAGCCTTTGACGTGATGAGCGGAAATGCCGGGTAAGCAGTGAACTGATCCGTAAGTTGCCAATAAACTCACTGTTTAGGCCGATGTTGAAATTGAATCTGGATGGATTCGATAAAGGAGCTCTTGCCATGGCTAACTTGGATAAATTAAAACAAAACTGGGTACATTTATACACGCAGTTTAAAATCCCAACGGGCGGCACGGTAGTATGTATGGTGCACAATCAAACCAAGAAACACGTCTACTTCGACGTCCAATTACAACGATTTCTTTCGAAGCAGGAAGCACTGATGTACAGAGCAGAGGTTACGGGCAGGCATTTAATTTACCCATAGCCGCCGTGACATAGCCTAGTACCGTAGCGGACTCGATGATCAATACTTGCAGGCGTACCGCTCCCGGCTTAGTCATTGCGTGAAGCTCGGTCGGGTTCTCACTTTGTATTGTCCAGCAGAGACTGGACATTCAGCAAAACCAATGCTGATCCTTCGCTGGTGGTCTGGCCGGGCGTGGATCGGTTGATCGTCGCGAGTAGTTTTTGCAACATGGTTCTCGCGGCGGAAAAATCTCGTGCGTCAAGCGCTCGTCGTGCCGAAGCAAGTTGGTCCGTCAGGTTTTTCGCCAGATCCGTGTCCATGATCCACCCGAGCTGTATCGCCCTGGCGAGATCGTCACGCAACTGGTCCCAGTGCGCGAACGAGCCATAGGAGACCCCCGAGGCTCCGAGGGTCACGGTATGGAAGATGATGTCTTGCTCGATCTGACCGGCGGCCTGCATGTCGGCTTCCGTCACTGCGTCGTGATCCTCCACTACGTGCATCCACAGCGGAATAATCTGCGTGTTGCGTATGGTGGGAACGCCGAAGCTCAGCAGATGGAACCCTCCCAAGCTCGATCCCGGCAGGATGCCGGGTGCGCCACCCTTTACGCTGAAGCTCGCAATGCTGTCCATCCCCATTCCACCGTTCCATCCCGGCGGGACGGCTTGGCCGAACGGCACGATCGTCTCGGTTCGCAGGCGCGTGGGAGTGGATACCGCCGCATTTAGCTTTACGAATCTTGCAAGCATGTTACTGAAATCGATTCGTTTCGACCCCAGCGGGAGGGCCAACCCGGATGTTTTTGAAACCATCCCATTGGTTGCCTGATCGGCAGAAACATCGATCTTGAACTGGCAAATCTCACCGGTATTGCCTGCGGCATTGGACACCGTATAGGCGTAGGTATATCTTCCTGTGTCCCGGTCGAGGGTAACGACAGCGTTGATCTTCGCGCTATTGAACACCGGGGTGGGAATCAATCCGACCGCATAGGCATTCGCGGCCAGCATGACCGACCCTATCAAAACGATCTTGAGAATATGCGACATGTCGGATCT
>JAGWMH010000198.1 GCA_028871775.1 Betaproteobacteria bacterium | reverse complement strand
CAGTGTCGTGGCATCCGGCACAGATTCTTTGGCAAGATTGATACCGCAGAAATCACGCAGTGCCTGGCTGTCATAAAGCGCATCTTCTACCGCTTCATCGGCCAGGCCATACCACTGTTGCACAAAGTACATGCGCAGCATCCGCCCCAGCCCGATTGGTGGCCTGCCCCGTCTGCCGCTCTTCGGGTAATACGGTTCGATCACGGCAATCAGTCGCGCCCAAGGTACAACACTTTCCATCTTGGCTAGAAATATATCTCTTCGCGTGAGCTTCTTCTTGCTTCCATACTCTGCTTGAGAGAAACTCAACTGCTTGGTTTGCTGGTCAGTCGTCATCGTTTGCGCTCCTTCGGTCTCTATACGCATTAACGTTTGACAACTCAAATTAGTTAGCCGCTTGGACGAATAAATCTGCGTTTCCCTAGGGTTTTTATCGGGCACCGAGTTTACTCAACGCAAACTCAAGGGGACATTTCTACTTTGGAGAAAGGGGACATTATTACTTTGCGCCAACAGAGGCAACTCGCCAGCTTGACCTGGCGGCATTTTTCGTTATAATCCGCGCTCCCAAAACCTTGCTCCACCGTTACGCTTGACGGGGGGCATTATCCAAAAGGAGATTCAATGCGACATTACGAGATTGTATTTATCGTACATCCCGACCAGAGCGAGCAGGTGCCCGCGATGGTCGAGCGATACCGTACCATGGTGACGGCCAAGAACGGCCGGATTCATCGCCTGGAAGACTGGGGCCGCCGCCAGCTGGCTTACCCGATCCAGAAAATCCACAAGGCGCATTATGTGCTGATGAACATCGAGTGCAACCAGGAAACCCTGGACGAGCTGGAGCATGCATTCAGGTTCAACGATGCCGTGCTGCGCCACCTGACCATCAAGACCAAGACTGCGGTAACTGCTCCTTCGGCGATGATGCGGGAGGAGAAGTCGCGGTCGCTGACCGGCGATGCGGCTTCTGACGCAGCACCAGGCGAGGCCGCGGCGCCGGCAGCATCGGCTGAGGCCGCAGCTGCTTGATCGAACCGGGTTGCAACCGGCTCGTCGTTGACGGTGAACTCATTGAGCTGGATGGCTTGCGGTATACCCCGGCGGGGTTAGCGCGAATCGCATTGAAAATCCGCCATGCTTCAACGCAACAGGAAGCAGGGGCACAGCGCCAGGTGCAGTGTGAAATTCCGGCCCTGGCGCTCGGCACCGCCGCCCAACAGGCAAGCAGTTTGCAGCTTGGGCAGAGGGTGAAAGCGGAAGGATTTCTGGCTCAGCGCAGTTTACGCAGCACGCAACTGGTGATGCATATAGACAACATTACATTGGAATAAGGAGCACAACATGGCTCGTGTATTTAAGAAAAAAGACGACAAGAAGGGCAGCGCTTCACGTTCGCTGTTCAAGCGCCGCAAGTTCTGCCGCTTCACTGCGGAGAAAATCGCGGAAGTGGATTACAAGGACCTCAACATCCTCAAGGAGTTCGTCGGTGAAAACGGCAAACTGCTTCCGGCGCGCATCACCGGCACCAAGACGCGTTTCCAGCGCCAGCTGAGCACTGCGGTCAAACGCGCGCGCTTCCTGGCGTTGATGCCTTACACTGATTTGCATTAAGGAGCGGAACATGCAAGTGATACTGATGGAAAAAATGGCCAACCTCGGCCAGTTGGGCGACGTGGTCAAGGTAAGAAACGGCTATGCACGCAATTTTCTGATCCCCCAAGGCAAGGCCAAGCGCGCAACCGAAAGCAACAAGGCCGAATTTGCCGCCCGCCGGGTTGAACTGGAAGCTGCGGAGCGGGCCAAGCAGGCGGATGCGGAGGCGCATGCCGGGAAGCTCAATGGGTTGACGGTGCAAATCGTGCAGAAGGCGGGCGTGGACGGCAAGCTGTTCGGCTCCGTGACCAATGCCGACATCGTTGCGGCGCTGGCACAACTGGGTTTTGCCGTGGAGAAAGCGCAAGTGCGCATGCCTATGGGCCATCTCAAGCAGATTGGGGATTACCCGATCACCATCGGCTTGTACACCGATGTGGTGGCGACTATTACCGTCTCGGTGCTGGGCGAACACTAGGAAGCCTTAGCGATCTTCGCACAGTGGATATAAAAGGGCTGGAGACAGCCCTTTTTTATTTTTTCCGGCAGCAATTTTTGCGGTGGTAAAATGCTTCGGCTGCTTTGCAATCCATAACCCCCAATCATGCAAAATCTTTCTATTCACAGCGCAGACCCGCAGCTTGACGCGATCAAGCTTCCGCCCCATTCGGTCGAAGCCGAGCAGTCGGTGCTGGGCGGCATCCTGCTGGATGCCAGCGCGTGGGACAAGATTGTTGACTTGATCAGCGAGCGTGATTTTTACCGCTTCGAACATCGCCTGATTTACCGGCATATTGCATATCTGACCGACCGTGCCAAGCCGGTGGACGTGATTACCGTGGCGGAATCGCTGGAGAGCAATGCCGAGCTCGACAAGGCTGGCGGATTGGCTTACCTGGGCTCGCTGGCGCAGAATGTGCCGTCCGCGGCCAATATCCGGCGCTATGCGGAAATCGTGCGCGAGCGCGCCATCATGCGCCAGCTCGCCGAGGTCGGCAGCGATATCGCCACCAGCGCCTATAACCCGGCCGGACGCGATGCGGGTCAGTTGCTGGACGAGGCGGAAAGCCGCGTGTTCGAAATTGCCGAGGCTGGTGAGCGCGGCCGTCAGGGCTTTGTCCCGATTCCGCCGTTATTGACCAAAGTGGTCGAGCGCATCGAGACACTGTATGGGCGCGACAACTCCAGCGATGTGACCGGCATCGCGACCGGGTTTACTGATCTGGACAGCATGACTTCCGGCATGCAGCCGGGCGAACTGATCATCGTCGCCGGACGTCCGAGTATGGGTAAGACCGCCTTCGCCATCAATATTGCCGAGCATGTGGCGCTGGAAGGCGCCAAGCCGGTGGCGATCTTCAGCATGGAAATGGGCGGTACCCAGTTGGCCATGCGCATGATAGGTTCGGTCGGCCTGCTCAACCAGCATACCTTGCGCACCGGGCGGCTGGAAGATGACGACTGGTCGCGCATGACCCACGCGCTGGGGCGCTTGAATGACGCACCCATTTTCATCGACGAAACCGCCGCGCTGAACGCGATGGAATTGCGTTCGCGTGCACGCCGGCTGCACCGGCAGAACGATGGCCTGGGGCTGATCGTTGTGGACTACTTGCAGTTGATGTCCGCCCCATCGAGCAAGGCGAGTGAAAACCGCGCCACTGAAATTTCCGAAATTTCCCGTTCGCTCAAGGCGCTGGCCAAGGAACTGCATGTGCCGGTGATGGCGCTGTCGCAGCTGAATCGCAGCCTGGAACAGCGCCCCAACAAGCGCCCGATGATGTCCGATTTGCGCGAATCCGGGGCGATAGAACAGGACGCAGACCTGATCCTGTTCATCTATCGCGATGAGGTTTACAACCCCGATTCGCCAGACAAGGGCAAAGCGGAAATCATCATCGGCAAACAGCGTAACGGACCGATAGGCAAGGTTGAGCTGACCTTCCGCGGTGAATATACCCGCTTTGACAATTACGCCACGGCCCAGTATTGAGCCGAGGCGAAATTGCGGCGGAGACTAACATGCGCAGCATGTTATGTCGGAGCCACACTCTTCAAGGCCAGTATTGAGCCGAGGTGAAATTGCGGCGGAGACTAACCAGCGGCTTGGCTGGCGTTGTTTGCCAGCTTAGCCGATTGGCTATGCAAAGCTAACATGCGCAGCATGTTATGTCGGAGCCACAATCTTCAAGGTCAGTATTGAGCCGTGGCTGGTTGCGATGGAGGCTGTTGCCCAAAATCGGGGTGCGACAATATGTCGCATTCCAATTTCAAAAGAATTGGCGAATAATTT
>JAGWMH010000197.1 GCA_028871775.1 Betaproteobacteria bacterium | reverse complement strand
CAGGGCAGCAGCTTTTGCTTTGGGGGTTGATACCCCGCAGCTTGCTGCGGGGAGATTCATTTTTTAGAGGCATCCATAAATGCTATCCGGTCAGGTTCAGGAAAAAATAAATCGCGAGCTGAAGAAATATCCGGCAGATCAGAAGCAGTCCGCGGTGATGTCCGCGCTGCGTTTCGTGCAGGATGAAAAGGGCTGGATTTCCGACGACGACATGGCGGACGTGGCGGCCTATCTGGGCATGCCGCAGATGGCGGTGTACGAGGTGGCGACCTTCTACCACATGTACAACCTCAAGCCGATGGGCAAACACACTTTGACGGTGTGCACCAATTTGTCCTGCACCCTGTGCGGCGCACTGGATACCGTCAAGTACCTGGAAACGAAATTGGGCATCGGCATCGGCGAAGTGACGCCGGACGGCAAGTTTGGCCTGCGCGAGGGGGAGTGCATGGGTGCGTGCATGGACGCGCCGCTGTTGACCGTCAGCAACAGAAAATTGTGCGGCCGCATGTCCCCGGAAAAAATCGATCAATTGCTGGCGGAACTGGATAAATCATGAACGGGCCGGTTATTTACACGACATCGGGATTCGACCAGCCCTGGACGCTGGAGAATTATCTCAAGGTGGGCGGCTATCAGGCATTGCGCAAGATACTCACGGAAAAAATATCGCCCGACGCGATCATCGCCGAGGTCAAGCTGTCGGCATTGCGCGGGCGCGGCGGCGCGGGCTTTCCGACCGGGCTGAAATGGAGTTTCATGCCCAGGAATTATCAGGGCGACAAGTACATCGTCTGCAACTCCGACGAAGGCGAACCGGGCACCTGCAAGGACTGGGATATCCTGCGCTTCAACCCGCATGCGCTGATCGAAGGCATGGCCATCGGCGCCTACGCAATGGGCGTGAAGACGGGTTACAACTACGTGCACGGTGAAATCTTCGAGGCCTATGAACGTATGGAAGCGGCCTGCGAGGAGGCGCGCGCGGCGGGCTATCTGGGCAACGGCATACTCGGCAGCGATTTCAGTTTCGACCTGCACAACCACCTGGGTTACGGGGCTTACGTCTGCGGCGAGGAAACCGCGCTGCTGGAATCCATCGAAGGCAAGAAGGGCCAGCCGCGCTTCAAGCCGCCGTTCCCGGCCAGTTTCGGGCTGTACGGCAAGCCGACCACCATCAACAACACCGAGACCTTTGCCAGCATTCCCTACATCATCCGCGAGGGCGGCCAGAAATTCCTCGAGCTGGGCAGGCCGAACAACGGCGGCACCAAGCTGTTTTCCGTGTCCGGCCATGTCAACAAGCCGGGCAACTTCGAATTGCCGATGGGCACGCCGTTCAGGAAATTGCTGGAGCTGGCCGGCGGCGTGCGCGACGGGCACAAATTAAAGGCGGTGATCCCCGGCGGCTCGTCCATGCCGGTGCTGCCGGGCGAGATCATGATGGAAACGGACATGGATTACGACTCCATCGCCAAGGCCGGCTCCTATCTGGGCAGCGGCGCGGTGATCGTGATGGACGAAACCGTGTGCATGGTGCGCGCGCTGGAGCGCCTGTCCTATTTCTACTATGAAGAGTCGTGCGGCCAGTGCACGCCGTGCCGCGAGGGTACCGGCTGGCTGTACCGCATCGTGCATCGCATCGAGAGCGGCAAGGGGCGGCCGGAGGACCTGGACTTGCTGCTCGACCTGTGCGGCAACATTGCCGGGCGCACCATCTGCGCGCTGGGCGATGCGGCTGCCTGGCCGGTGCAGGGCATGCTCAAACATTATCGCAGTGAGTTCGAGTATCACATCGAACATAAACGTTGTCTGGTATAGCCATGGCTAATATTGAAATTGACGGCAAACGTGTAGAGATCGAGAACGGCCGCACCGTGATCGAAGCGGCGCACCTGGCAGGCATCTATATCCCGCATTTCTGCTATCACAAGAAATTGTCCGTCGCCGCCAACTGCCGCATGTGCCTGGTGCAGGTCGAGAAGATGCCCAAGCCGGTACCCGCCTGCGCCACGCCGGTGGCAGATGGCATGAGGGTGTTCACCTCTTCGGAGATGGCGGTGAAGGCACAGGTGGGGGTGATGGAATTTTTGCTGATCAACCACCCGCTGGATTGCCCGGTCTGCGATCAGGGCGGCGAATGCGAGTTGCAGGATCAGGCCGTGGGCTACGGCGCGAGCGCCTCGCGCTACCAGGAAGAAAAACGCATGGTGGTGCACAAGGACATCGGGCCGCTGGTGTGCGCCGAGGAAATGAGCCGCTGCATCAATTGCACACGCTGCGTGCGTTTCGGCCAGGAAATCGGCGGGGTGATGGAGCTGGGGCAGGCGTTCCGCGGCGAGCATGCAGAGATCATGGCGTTTGTGGATGGCACGGTGGAGTCCGAATTGTCCGGCAACATGATAGACCTGTGCCCGGTCGGCGCGCTGACCAGCAAGCCGTTCCGCTATACCGCACGCAACTGGGAGCTGTCGCGCCGCAAGTCGGTCAGCCCGCACGACGGACTGGGCTCAAACCTGGCGATGCAGGTCAAGAACAATCGCGTGATGCGCGTGCTGCCGGTCGAAAATGAAGCGGTCAATGAGTGCTGGCTGTCCGACAAGGACCGCTTCAGCTATGAAGGGCTGAATTCCGGCGAGCGCCTGACCATGCCGATGATCAAGCAGGAAGGCAAATGGAATGAAGTGGAATGGCCGGTCGCGCTGGAATATGTGGCGAACGCGCTGAGCCAGGTGGCGAACTGTGCCGGGGCGGGGGAGGTCGGCGCGCTGGCCACGCCGCATTCCACCCTGGAAGAGCTCTACCTGCTGCAGAAACTGATGCGCGGACTGGGCAGCCACAACATGGATTTCCGCCTGCGCCAGTCGGATTTCAGCGCCGACGGCAAACAGGCCGGCGTGCCCTGGCTGGGCATGCCGGTTGCGGAAATCAACACCCGCGACCGCTTGCTGATCGTGGGCAGCTTCCTGCGCAAGGATCATCCGCTGCTGGCGCAGCGCATCCGCCAGGCGGTGAAGAAGGGCGCGCAGGCCAGCATCGTGCATGCCGCAGATGACGACCTGCTGATGAAGGTGGCGCACAAGGCCATCGCAGCACCCGATGCAATGGCGAATGTGCTGGCGCAGATATTGAAGGCATTGGCGCAAGAGAAGCAGGTTGCCGTAGATGCCTCTGTGCAAGGCATTACAGTGAGCAGCGCCGCTGCCGCCATCGCCAACAGTCTGGCGGGCGGCGAGCGCGTTGCCGTGCTGCTTGGCAACTTCGCGCAACAGCACCCGCAGGCCGCGCAGCTGCAACTGCTGGCGCAGCAGATCGCAACACTAGCAGGCGGCAAATTCGGCTTCCTCGGCGAGGCTGCCAACAGCGTCGGCGGCTATCTCGCCAATGTGCTTCCTGGCGCAAGCGGCATGAATGCCACAGCGATGCTGGCCGCACCGCGCAAGGCTTATGTCCTGCTCAATGCCGAGCCGGAACTGGATTGCGCCAATTCGCAGCAGGCGCTGTCCGCGATGTATGCCGCCGATCTGGTGGTGGCGATGAGCGCTTACAAGCACCATGCGCTGGATTACGCCAATGTGCTGCTGCCGATTGCGCCATTCAGCGAAACCTCCGGCACTTTTGTCAGCACCGAAGGCCGCGTGCAAAGCTTCAAGGGCGCGGTCAAGCCTCTGGGCGAGGCGCGTCCGGCATGGAAGGTGCTGCGCGTGCTGGGCAACCTGCTCGATTTTGCCGGCTTTGACTATGACACCAGCGAAGCGGTGCGCGACGAGGCGCTGACCGGTGTGGATATTCCGGCCAGATTGAACAATTCCCTGCAAGGTGTGAACATGCAGCTTGCCTCTGGCAGCGCCAGCGGATTGCAGCGCGTCGCCGAGGTGCCGATCTATTCTGCTGATGCCGTAGTGCGCC
>JAGWMH010000196.1 GCA_028871775.1 Betaproteobacteria bacterium | reverse complement strand
CATTAACCAAATTGAGCGTGCTGACACAACCAATTACTTTAACCACAATAGCCCACAAGCATTGTCATTGCGAGGCCCGCAGGGCCGTGGCAATCCAGTGATGTAGCACGGATGTAGTGAAACGGTGCGTAGTTGTTGGGTTTCAGCCCCTTAGTGTCAATTCCACACGCAGCTTGCTGCGTAGTGGATTGCCTGCCTTTGGTGCAACCACGGCCTACCCCTTGCGGGTGAAATCCGGAGTTTGGTGGGCGTGGCCGAAATTTCCCCGGATTCCATTGCATTCCATCCGGGCTTGCCCGCTTAACCCCCAAAACGAGAAGGGCGTTAAGTTGAAACCAGCGTACCCCCGCTTAACTCTTCAACAACGCAGCTTCAATATAAACATCCACCCCGTTTGCCGGAGTAATGGCCGCAGCGGGAATGCGTACACCTTTGCGCCAACCCGTTACCGCCTGCTGCTTCGCGACACCCGTTACCAGGAACATCACTTGATGCGCGGCACGCAAGCGGTGCGCGCTGAGCGAGACGCGTTGCGGCGGCGGCTTGGGTGAGTCGAACACGGTGATAGCGGCTGGGGCATCCGGTGTGTTGCCCCAGTCGTGATCCGGAAACAGGCTGGCGGTGTGGCCGTCTTCGCCCAGCCCCAGCAGCACCAGATCAAAAATTTTTATTCCTTCCACTATTCGCGCATAAGCCTGTGCTGCGGCTTCAGCTCCTGTCTCTGCGGGAATGGGATGTATCTGGTCGGGCGGGATGGCGACATGATCCAGCCAAGCCAGCGCGGCCATCCGGCTGTTGCGCTCCGCATGATCGGGCGGCAGGCAGCGCTCATCGCCGAAATACACATGCCATGCGCTCCAGTCCGTGTCGGCTTTGCTCAACAATTCATATACCCGGCGCGGTGATGTGCCACCGGCCAGCACGATATAAAACGCCCCGCGCTGGCTGATGGCCTGCTGCGCGGCGCGCAGTATCGCTTGCGCTGCCGCCTGCTCCAGTTCGGCGGTTGTGTGATAGCCGTGCCAGCGGCATTGTTGCGGCGGGTCGCTGTTTTTTAATAAAGGCATATAATTCGTCAGGTGATGATGATAACCATGATGCGATTCTACGGCTGGTATGAACCGGTTGTGCAAGTTAATCCAAAATAATCCATTAACCAAATTGAACGTGCTGACACAACCAATTCCTTTAACCGGGACAACCCATAAGCATTGTCATTGCGAGGCCCGCAGGGCCGTGGCAATCCAGTCAGGCACCACGCCACCAGAACCTCTGGATTGCCGCGTCGGCTGCGCCTCCTCGCAATGACGTGCGCAATATACATGGCTCGCTTTGACAAAACGAGCCGCTTGCGGCGAGTTTCGAGGAACGGCCAAAAGTTCTAATGGATAATCCGGGTTAATTATTTTTGCAAAGGGGGATTTTATGCGAATGGCGATGATAGGACTGGGCAAAATGGGCGGCAACATGGTGCGCAGGTTGCGCCGCGGCGGCGTTGAGGTGGTGGGCTATGACCGCGCGCCGGAGGTGGTTGCGCAGCTTGCCAGGGAGGAAGGCATGGTTGCCTCATCCTCAGTGGCCGACGCGGTGGCGAAATTGTCCAGCCCGCGCGTGGTGTGGCTGATGCTGCCGAGCGGGGAGCCGACCGAGCAGCAGGTTCGCGCGCTCGTGCCGCTGCTGTCCAGGGGTGACATCATCGTGGATGGCGGCAACTCGAATTACCACGACAGCCAGCGGCGCGGCGCATGGCTGGCGGAGCAGGGCATCGGCTTCATGGATTCCGGCACTTCCGGCGGCATCTGGGGGCTGGAGAACGGTTATTGCCTGATGGTGGGGGGCACGGCGGAAGTGGCAAAAACCATGACGCCCATTCTGCAAGCTCTGGCCCCCGCTGCGGATCGCGGCTGGGCGCACGTGGGCCCGGTTGGCGCGGGGCACTACACCAAGATGATCCACAACGGCATCGAGTACGGCATGATGCAGTCCTTCGCCGAAGGCCTGGAGTTGCTGCGCGGCAAACAGGAATTTGCGCTGGACCTGGCGCAGATCACCGAGCTGTGGCGGCACAGCTCGGTGGTGCGCAGCTGGCTGCTCGACCTCACCGCGGAAGCCTTGAAGCACGATCAGGAGCTGGCGAATGTTGCACCGTATGTTCCGGACTCCGGCGAAGGGCGCTGGACGGCAGTGGAAGCAATCGACCAAGGTGTCGCGGCACCGGTGCTGACACTGGCGTTGCAGATGCGCTTTACCAGCCAGAACGAAACCGGTTATGGCTACCGTCTGCTTTCCATGATGCGCAATGCCTTCGGCGGCCATGCAGTGAAGCAGGCGGGAGGGAGAAAATGAAAACCATCGAGCCGTGCACGCTGGTGATCTTCGGCGCAGCCGGCAACCTGAGCCGGCGCAAGCTGATTCCGTCGCTGTTTCGTCTGGAGATAGCCAGGAGATTGCCGGAGCATGTGGTCATACTCGGTTGCAGCATCGAGCTGCGGCAACGCGAGGAATGGATTGCCGAGGTCGTCAGGATGCTGGAGCCGGTCTATCCGCAGGGGATAGACCAACCGGCGCTGGAACGCTTTTGCGCCCGCATGCACTACCATGCCATTCCGCGCGGCGATGACGCTGCCTATCAGCGCTTGCAGCAGGCGCTTGAAGGGAATGCGGGAGAAGGGAATAAGACTTTCCCACCTAATATGGTGTTCTACATGTCGGTCAGCCCGGCCGCATTTCCGGATATCGTGGATAAACTGGGCAACGTGGGTTTGCTTCAGCAGAAACACGGCTGGCGCCGCGTGGTGATCGAAAAGCCTTTCGGCTATGATTTGCTGAGCGCGCAGACTCTGCAAGGCAGCCTGTACAAGCATCTGAACGAGCCGCAGATTTACCGCATCGACCATTATCTCGGCAAGGGCACGGTGCAGAACGTGATGGTGTTCCGCTTCGCCAACCTGCTGCTGGAGCCGCTGTGGAACCACCATTACATAGACCATGTGCAGATCACCCAATCCGAGGATCTGGGCATCGGAGGGCGCGCCGGTTACTACGAAGGGGCCGGTGCGCTGCGCGACATGATCCAGAGCCACCTGTTGCAATTGCTGGCGCTGGTGGCGATGGAACCGCCATTGACCATCTCCGCCGAGCACTTGCGCGACGAGAAAGTGAAAGTGCTGAAGGCAATACGGCCAATCACGCAGAACTCGGTGCACGCGCATGCATTCCGCGGGCAGTACACCAGCGGCAGCATAGACGGCAAGACGGTCCCGGGCTATCTGGAGGAGGAGGGCGTGGCAGCGGACAGCACCACGGAAACTTACGCGGCGCTGAAACTGTTCATCGATAACTGGCGCTGGGCGGGCGTACCGTTTTACCTGCGCACCGGCAAACGCATGGCGGAAAACAGCTCGGCAATCTGCATCCGCTTCAAGAGCCCGCCGCAGGATTTGCTGCGCCACACGCGCCAGGGCCCGCCGCAGCCGAACTGGATCATGCTGGGCATCCAGCCCAACGATTGCCTGAAAATGGAAATGCAGGTCAAGGTGCCGGGGCTGGACCTGCACACCCGCGCCATCAGCCTGGATGCCACTTACCGCAAGGATAGCGACGAGGATTTCGAAGCTTATGCCGGCCTGTTGCTGGACGTGATGCAGGGCGACCCTTCGCTGTTCCTGCGCATAGACGAAGTGGAAGCGGCATGGCGCGTGGTGGATCCCATCATCAAGGTATGGGCGATGGAGCGCGACTTCATCAATACTTATCAGGCGGGCAGTTGGGGGCCGCGCGGCACTTACCGGCTGTTCGACCGCGACGACCAGTTCTGGCGCCATTCGCTGGAGCCGGACGGCGCCATTCTGCAGGCCTATTGATTACCCTTGTTTGGGGCGATTCCGGAACGCCATCCGCGTGCCGGCGAAAAGACTCCGCCT
>JAGWMH010000195.1 GCA_028871775.1 Betaproteobacteria bacterium | reverse complement strand
AAAGCGCTGCCAGCGTGCAGGTCAGCAGATTATAATGAGGTGCGAGGCTCCAACTGTTTACGACGAACCAGTCGCATAGTCGAGTTGCCGGAGTTTTCCATACGGGCGAATGCCATAACGGGGTTTGGCGTAGCCATCATCATATCTGTCTTTCTTCACGAGTTCTGGCCGTTCTTTTTTGTTTGTTTGACTCGACTACAGCGTCATTACCATTCAATTATTCGAGGAATATGCCATGCATGAAATCGTCAAGGACTATTACGGCAAACAGCTTCAAAATTCAGACGACCTGAAGACCTCTGCCTGCTGTGATGCATCGCAGGTGCCTGACTGGTTGAAACCGCTGCTCGCCCGTATCCATCCCGATGTGTCATCCCGCTACTACGGCTGCGGTCTGGTTTGCCCGCCGCTGCTGGAGGGTTGCCGGATTCTCGACTTGGGCAGCGGCTCCGGGCGGGATGTCTATGCGCTGGCGCAACTGGCGGGCGCGCGTGGCAGGGTGGTCGGTGTGGACATGACCGATGAGCAGCTTGCGGTTGCGGAAAGTTATCGCGCCTATCACGCCGAGGCGTTTGGCTTTGACAACGTCATGTTCAAGCAGGGCTACATCGAAAAACTCGATGAACTCGGGCTGGAAAGCGGCAGCTTCGATGTCATCGTGTCGAACTGCGTAATCAATCTCTCACCAGACAAGGATGCAGTGCTGCGCGAAGTGCATCGCCTGCTCAAACCGGGCGGCGAATTCTATTTCTCGGATGTCTACGCCGACCGCAGAGTGCCGGACGCGGTGCGCAACGATCCCGTGCTGTACGGTGAATGCCTGGGTGGCGCGTTGTACTGGAACGACTTTATCAGTTTATCGAAGAGACATGGCTTTGCCGATCCAAGGCTGGTCACTGACCGGCCGCTCGACATTACCGATGCCAAGCTGGCTGCGCGGGTTGGCAACATCCGGTTTTTCTCGGCCACCTATCGGCTGTTCAAACTGGATGGGCTGGAATCCGCATGCGAGGATTACGGGCAGGCGGTGATCTATCGCGGTACGATACCCGAGCATACGCATCGCTTTGTCCTAGACCGGCATCACGATATTGAAGCCGGGCGTGTCTTTGCGGTGTGCGGCAACACCTGGCGCATGCTGCATGACACACGCTTCCGGCAGCACTTCGAGTTCATCGGTGACTTCAGCCAGCACTACGGAATTTTCCCCGGTTGCGGCAGCGACATACCGTTTGCACAAGTTGAAAGCAGCGCTACTTCGGGCTGCTGCTGAAAAGAATCTGGCGATGGCTTCTGGCGGCAGACAGGGGCTTATTCCGTGACACACCAAGACGAAATGAAGAAGTTGCTGGCTGAGTGTCTCGGCACGTTCTGCCTGACCCTGCATCAACTTCCGGCAATCCGGTCGCAATAGCGCGGTAGGGCAGCCGCGGATCTACCGGGTCGTCGCGGAAGGCGACTTTCACTTAAGAAATGGAAAACCCTTTGGGGTTGCGCCGTTATCAGGTTCAGAGCAGCTTGTCGATCTCATGCTTCAACAATTCTTCCGTAACAATCCCTGCGTGGAAATAACTTACCTTGCCATTCTTATCTATAAAGAAGGTGGTTGGCATGCCATATATCCCATACGCCTCTTTGATCTTCCCTGTTTTATCCAGGCCCGCAGGGATGGTCATGCTCCTTTTTTGCATGAACGCCTTCGCCTTTTTTTCCGTGTCATCAACGGCAATGGCCAAAAACGTTACAGTTTGTGGCGTGTATTTATGAGAAAATTTTTCAATAACGGGTGTTTCTTCGCCACAGGAAACGCACCAGGAGGCGAAGAAATTGATCACTACGACTTTTCCTTTTTGGGCGCTTAACTGAAAATCACCGCCCTCGAAGAGGGTCATATTGAAATCGGGCGCCGCTTCCATTGCGGCTGGCGGGGTTGTTGTGCTGTCGCTACAGCCTACGATGAGCAATAGGCTGCTCATGAGGAGCGCAAACAGGAAACTGCGAGAATTAGATTTCAACATTGCCTCTTTTCCGGGATCCTTGCCTTATTTAAGGAACCCCTGATTAAGCTGGTAATGGGTCATTTGTGGCATGTTGCAGTTCCTAATGCTTATGGGTTTCATGCCCGGAATGGTTCATGTGTTGATGATCTTCCATACCCTCCGTTTGGCCGGGCCGAACTATTGCTTTAGCTTCGATCTTTTGCCCACTGTGGAAGGTCAGCGTCATGGGAACCTGATCGCCGATGTTGAGCGGTTTTTTTGCGCCCGTCAGCATGAGATGCAATCCGCCCGGGTTCAGCACCACCGAGGCATGAGGAGGAATGGTTAATTCCTTCAGTTGTTCCATGTGAACCATATTTCCATGCATCACACTCTGATGAATTCCAACCTCATCGAAAGCAGGGCTGGAAGCATTAGTGAGTATTTGTGGCTTATCGCCGTTGTTTTTAATCTCCAAATAAGCAGCCACTACCTTGACATTAGGTGGTGCGGCTTGTACCCAGGGGTCCTGGATCTGGATATCCGTGCCACCAGCAGATG
Organism: Betaproteobacteria bacterium; assembly: GCA_028871775.1. Taxonomy (GTDB): domain Bacteria; phylum Pseudomonadota; class Gammaproteobacteria; order Burkholderiales; family Gallionellaceae; genus CAITJF01. The sequence goes on along the minus strand of JAGWMH010000195.1, from coordinate 1,418 downwards.
CGCCCAAGGCAGCAAGTCCAAGCATCAGTGCAGTTAATGTTTTCAGAAAAGATTCCATCGCTTTTTTGACCTTTCATTGTAGAACGTGCGGGTTTTTAAAAATACCTCAGCAATCTCCTGTGGAGTTTGAGGTGGTGGAAATCGGCCATAGAGCCTTCCCTGTGGGTCCACGAGAAAGACGGTCGAATTATGGCTTACCAGGTAGGAGTCCTCGGATTTTCCGGGTTCCTTGGGGTGGATGGTGTATAACGCGCTCATCTGCCGGGCTAATGCATCCAGTTGGGCGGCGTCGCCGGTAACACCTGTGAATTTATTATTGAAATAGGAAACATATTCCTTCAGCAACTCTGGCGTATCCCGCTTGGGATCGACGGAAATAAAAATGCCCTGAACCTCTTGAAAAGCAGCCGGATCTTTTTCCATGAGCTTAAATGCCTTCCCCAGTATCCCCAAGGTGAGAGGGCAGACATCGGGGCAATGCGTATAGCCAAAAAAAATAAAACTCCATTTTCCCTTCAGGTCATTCAGACCAAGTGTTTTACTGTCTGCACCCATCAATTTGAAGTCCGTCAAATCCTTGGCTTGCCAGAACAGGTAATCCTCAATCTCCGCGGGAGGGCGAACGGAGGTACCCTTACCCAGCCGCCAACCAATAACGGCGGTGACGGCTACGGCGATAACCAGTAAAAGTGCGAGGATCTTTTTGGTGAGAGCCCCACTTTGATTTTTCATCGACACTCCTGTTGCCTTGAAATGGCCAGTCACCGTGTATTGAAACTCTTTGCCTCATCGAGGCCGGCGGCTTGCCAAATTGGTACGTGCTGTGAAATCCATACTGTTCGGCTGGGCCCCAACAGTCACATCGGACCCTGTGCAGAGCCCGTCAACATGCTGATTTTTTTGTATGGCGCCATAAAGAAACAGGCCGGCTCCAATCATGCTGATAACAACATAAAAAATATCCAGCTCAAAACCCACTATTCTGGCTAGCAGCGCGGTCATTATGCCCAAACAGAAAAGTACGCCGCCGAGAACCTGTTTTTTTATTCCTTTTGGCAACATGATCACAACACAAAACCGAGAACAAATGCCTTGTAGTGCCTCATCAGGCCGGTGATGTTCATGACGGCAAGGACAAGCAGAATTATGCCGCAAATATTTTTTATCGAGTTGGCATTGCGCAAGACAGCGTCCCGCCTTCTTGCAAACAGGATGAGCGCAACAGATGTCATGCAGAGGGCGATGCTGGTACCGAGTCCGTAACAGAATGCCAAGTACCATCCTTCAACTGCTGTACTCCGCTGGGATGCTATACCCATGATATCGGAGAGCATCGGCGTAATGCAGGGGGAATAGACGATGGCAAAAGTGGCCCCAATAAGCAGGGATAGCGTGCTTAACAGGAGAGGGCGGTGTAT
>JAGWMH010000194.1 GCA_028871775.1 Betaproteobacteria bacterium | reverse complement strand
CGGATGCAGCTGGCACTTTGCCGCAACCCATTACCACCACTCCCACACTGGGCCTGATTAATGGCAAGCGTGTCGTGTTTATCGGAACGGGGAAATATCTGGAAACGGGAGACCTTACCACTACCCAGGTGCACACCCAATATGCAATCAAAGATGCTGATGCGACCACCACCCTGGTAAATCCTCGCACGACCCTGGTGCAACAAACACTGACTAACGCGGGTGCCAGCCGCACTGTATCCAACAATTCGGTAAATTTCTACACCGGTAGGGGCTGGTATGTTGACTTCCCTGACAGCGGGGAGCGGGTAAACATTGACAGCAAACTGGTGCAGGGAACGCTCTTGGTACCTTCGATTGTTCCTTCGAGCACCGCCTGCACGCCAGGGGGATACGGCTGGCTTAATTTTCTCAATTTCCAAACTGGCGGAGCTGTTGACGTGTCAACCAATCTGGCTGCAGTGAAGTATGACGCCACTATCGTCGGTGTCAACGTTATATATGTGCAGGGTATGCCGAAAGTTGGGGTCGTAACATCCACCAACCCAACGCCTGATTTGAATACAAGTGTACCTTTTACGGGTTCAGCCGCTGGATTTACAGGAAAACGTGTGATCTGGCGTGAATTGATACAGTAGTATGGAAAATTCTGGTTTCTTCATTTGATTTTCCAATTTGTAACACGCCCCTTTAGCCTTGCGGCTCAAAGGGGCGTGTTTCTTGACACTCCACCCCGCCTCCCCGATACTGGGCGCATCGCATTAGTTAAGGCTTTCCGCTTTGGACGAGTTTTCATTGGGCATGCTGTTCTTTGCCCTCGTTGTAATCCTGGTTTGCTCCGGTTTTTTCTCTTCTTCCGAAACCAGCATGATGGCATTGAATCGCCACCGGCTGAACCATCTGGTGCGCAAAGGCAACAAGAGCGCCAGGCTCACCGCAAAGCTGTTGGCGCAGACCGACAAGCTGCTCGGCTCCATCCTGTTCGGCAACACATTGCTCAATGTGGCGGCGGCGACACTCACCGAGATCATCGTGCTGCGCCTGTTTGGCCACGATAACAGCACGGCGCTGGTGGTGGGGTCGCTGGTGATCACCTTCACCATTCTGGTGTTCAGCGAGATCATGCCGAAAGTGATTGCGGCCAGCTATCCGGAGCGCGTGGCGCTGCCTTCGAGTTATGTGCTGTCCTTCCTCATCAAGCTGTTCCATCCCGTGGTATCTGTCGCTACCGCGATAGTGCGCCGGTTCCTGTGGCTGTTGCGCATCAAGGTACAAACCGACCAGAGCAGATACAGGATGAGCATGGAGGAGTTGCGCATGCTGGTGCTGGAGTCGGAGCAGTTCCTGCCGCGCAAACACCAGAAGATGCTGCTCAACCTGGTGGACATCGGGCGCATCGCGGTGAATGATGTGATGGTGCCGCGCAACCAGATCGAGGCGCTCGACCTGAGCGCCGAACCCGCTGTATTGCGCGAGCAGCTGGCGACCTGCCACCACACGCTGCTGCCGGTATACGAGAGAACTCTCGACAATATTGTGGGCATCCTGCACGTGCGCCGCACCCTGGCCCTGGTGCAACGCGAGGATTTCGACCGCGATGAGCTGCGCGAGCTGCTGCACGAGCCTTATTTCATTCCTTCCGACACAGCCCTGTTGTCGCAGTTGCAGCATTTTCAGGAGCGGCAAATCCGGCTGGGGCTGGTGGTGGACGAATACGGAGAGCTGCTGGGCCTGGTGACGCTGGAAAATATACTGGAGGAAATAGTCGGCGACTTCACCACACTGTCGCCTGCGCAAACCGGCAAGTTCCTGCGCCAGGAAGACGGCAGCCTGCTGGTGGAGGGCAGTGCGCCGCTGCGCGACCTGAACCGCAAGCTGGGCATGCATTTTCCGCTGGATGGGGCGAAGACGCTGAACGGCCTGATCCTGGAGCATCTGCAGGACATTCCGGAAGCGGGCACCAGCCTGAAAATTGCGGATTACCCGATTGAAATCATCCAGACGCAGGATCGCGTGGTGAAGGTGGTGAAGATATTTCCCGCGCTGCGCCAAAAAGAAAGCAAATAGCAAACAAATGAAGAGCAAACAACCGATTAGCCGCTTTACAATACCCGCAAAGCTCGGCATGATAAGAACAATTTGTCACTAAGGAAATGTCATGGCAGTGGACAATAAGGCCGGCAAGAAAAAAGAACCCCAATTCTCCTGGGAAGGCAAAGACAAGACCGGCAAACTGGTCAAGGGCGAGATGCGGGCCGCCGGTAAGGAATTGGTTTCCGCGCAACTGCGCCGCCAAGGCATCAATGTTACCAAGGTAAAGAAAAGCAGCGGAGGCGGGGGCAAGGTCACCGAAAAAGATATCACCCTGTTTACGCGCCAGCTAGCCACCATGATGAAGTCCGGTGTGCCGCTGATTCAGTCGTTTGACATAGTCGGCAAAGGGCACAGCAACCCGGCCGTCGCTCGCCTGTTGCTCGACATCAAAACCGACGTGGAAACCGGCAGCAGCCTGTCACAGGCATTCCGGAAATACCCGTTGTATTTTGACGATCTGTATTGCAACCTGATAGATGCCGGCGAACAGGCCGGTATTCTGGATGCCTTGCTGGATCGCCTGGCGACCTACAAGGAAAAGACCCAGGCTATCATAAGCAAGATCAAATCGGCCTTGTTTTACCCGGTTTCCATTATCGTGGTGGCCTTCGCCATTACCGCAGTCATCATGATTTTCGTAATCCCGGCGTTTAAGACGTTGTTCTCCAGCTTTGGCGCTGACCTGCCCGCGCCAACGTTGTTCATCATGGCCCTTTCCGACTTCTTCGTCGCATGGTGGTGGGCAATTTTCGGCGGTGTAGGCGGTGGACTCTATACCTTCTTTTACTTCTGGAAGCGCAGCAAAAAAATGCAGGCAATGATGGACCGTCTCCTGCTCAAGATACCAGTCTTCGGCCCGCTAGTACGCATTGCCTCCATCGCGCGCTGGTCGCGCACCCTGTCCACCATGTTTGCCGCCGGGGTGCCGCTGGTGGAAGCATTCGACTCGGTGGCGGGCGCGGCCGGCAACGCGGTATATTTTGATGCGACCAAGCAGATACAGCGCGAAGTCAGTACCGGCAGCAGCCTGACAGTGGCGATGCAGAATACCGGGGTGTTTCCCAGCATGGTGCTGCAAATGGCGGCGATCGGCGAGGAAGCCGGTTCGCTGGACAGCATGTTGGCCAAGGTCGCCGATTTCTTCGAGGCCGAAGTGGATGACGCGGTGGAAGCACTGTCCAGCCTGATGGAGCCCATCATCATGGTGGTGCTGGGCACACTGATCGGCGGGATGGTAGTGGCAATGTATCTGCCTATCTTCAAAATGGGGCAAGCGGTTGGCTAAACAATCAGCCATCTCTCATGCATGAGTCCATGGTTACTTGATGGATAACCATGGCCTCTTTTGTCCAATTACTGCAAAGCTTCCCTAATTTGTTCACCGCCCTGTGCGGCAGTTTTAGCTTCGACATAACCCGCAAGCTAAGGAACCTCTGATTAAGCCCTCCATGAGCCGCGTTGCTGGCAAAATCGTGATGATCGCAAGAAGCGTGACGAAGGTAGCGGCTGCGACACGTTACTGCGCAGCAGCCGCTTGCGGGAGCAGCCGCAGGCAGCCCTTCCCGCACCAGACGGCTACGCCGCTCCGTGTCAGGGCTGCGTCCGGGACTACGATGCCGAGGAGCGCGACGCCGCGAGCGCGCGATTTTGCCGCAACCCGCAAGGGTACTGGTTTTGCGGGCGGTATGCGGCGTCAGACTCCTTGCGAAGGGGGTCAACCATTCGCTGCGTCGCATGCCTTGCATTCCATCCCGCAAAACAGAGTGTGCGGCCATGTGGGGCATGATCAGAGGTTCCTAAAGCATTACTTTGATATATGTTTCGGTTTACGGCACGATGCGGATATGAATTCACTTTTTCTACTGCTTCGTCAGCCGCCGAAAGG
>JAGWMH010000193.1 GCA_028871775.1 Betaproteobacteria bacterium | reverse complement strand
TGTCCTGATCTGTCGCTCCGGTCGCCGCTCGGTGGATGCCGGGCAGGCACTGGAAAAAGCGGGATTGCAGGATGTGTACAACGTGCTAACCGGTTTTGAGGGCGACCTGGATGAGCAGCATCACCGTAATTCCCACAACGGCTGGCGCTTTGAAGGACTGCCCTGGACACAAACATGATTCCAAACCGGAAGACTGCAGATGATTGCCCCCGGCTTCACCGAAACTGAGCAGAAACTTGTTTCAGCCCTGCTATTAAAACGTTATGCCAGGCCTGTTTCCCTGCAATTGGCAGACAGCGAGCTACAGCTTGATGCCCGTCCCGATGAGCTGACTTTGTGCCCCACGCTGTATTGGAGTGAACGGGGCGCGCAGTTCGTCGTGTGCAAGGTCGCTGCCAACCGTTACCGCAGCCAGTTCTTCTATTCCGACACGGAGCAATACGGCACGGGCCGTGCCGAGTACGACGATCTTGAGGATTGTGTCGTGACCTTGTTGCAGGTTCAGTCAGACCACGAACGGCAACTGGCGAATATTTCTTCCCGCGCCACTCATGCAGATACTGACACCGACTACCACGGCCCGCTGATGATCTGAAATATTCTGGCTAGGTATTACCTTAAGGAAACGTTGAATAAGTCCGTTCGCCCTGAGCCTGTCGAAGGGAGGGGGAACGGGTTATTTAATCGGAATCTTTTTAATATTCTCTCGAATTAACCGGCAACGCACCGAGATGCAGCCCTGCACCAGACTGATTAGCCGCCTTGAAGTCGAACAGGCCTGACAGGACAGCGCCGGCTTTATGTTTATCACGCACCGCGAAAGCATCAAAGCCAACCTGATGCTGGTAGGTCAGCTTATCGTGCGGCACATCGCCGATAGCGCGCAGCTCACCCTTATAACCGTAACGCTCGCGCAACTGGCGGGCAGTCGAGTAGCTGTTGCCGTCGGCAAACTTGTCGAACTCGACGGCGATCACAGTGAAGTCATCGATGTCGCGCCCGATAACCTCCGGGCTTTCCTCGGCAGCCAGCCAGACGCCGAGCGGCCAGCCGTGTTCATATTCGCGGTGGATCAGCTCCGCGCGGCGCGCCTGCCAAACCGACAGCGGCACCAGCACCGGCCCCACCGGCAGCTTCACGGTCTGCGGCGTATCGCTCTCCGCGAGAGTCAGGGTCTTCCATCCATCAACCACGACACGGCCATTCTTGATCAGCTTAAACATCGACTGCCTTCCTTTCTGTATTCCGAACAATAGGTGGATAAAATGATTCATCACAACTTGTTGGAACGCAGTCTAGTGATGTTGCTTATATTTGTGAAATACTTGTTTGTTACAACTAAATAACCAGAAGTAATATAAAAGCCGCATGCTTTATGGAAATGCGAACCTCCGCAGCCATAACCAGCTATTCGCCAATGTTTGCAATCTTGCATCTGCCCTGAGGAAACCCCCTGCGATGTGGGCGGGCGGTATCATTCCATGACATCCGGAGGAAACGGTAGCTGCATTGGTTTGCCAGTTATTTCAGTGAAAGTATCCAACCTACTGTTGTTTTAAATTCCTCATCGGCCATCTTGCCACGGTTTGCCGGCATCCGCGCTTTGCCCCACACACCGGAACCGCCACTCATCACTTTCTTGATCAGCTTGGCTTCAGCGTTAGCGTCACCTTTATATTTTGCGGCCACATCTTTATAGGAAGGTCCGACGATCTTCTTATCCACGGCATGGCAGTTCAAGCAACCGGCCTTTTTTGCGTTTTCCAATCCATCGGCAAGCACTGGGGTGCTGAGGCAACAAGAAGTAATTCCTACTATGATCAAAACCCTTTTCATTTTATTTCTCCACAATGATAAAAACACGATGATAATTAACTAGTGAGAAAGCCCCGGAAAACAGTTCATTTCAGCCGCAAACATTTTGTGGCTAAACAACCACGTAACCTGATGCAAATTAAATTTCAACAGGTTAGATATCGAGCAGCATAGTTACAAAATTGGCAGTCAGATTTGTAGTGATGTCATGATTGATTTAAAGCTCAATATTTTTTGCTGCGAGAGACATGCGAATTTGCGTGGGATAAATGGCTGCCAACGAAATTCTGCGCAAGTGTGAGAAACAACGGTGTCTGGCAGATCAGCCGCGAGCAGGCGTTGGCAATGAACGATGCGGCCATCAGCGGCAATATCATTTCGTGGTTGCCTATCAGTTCCATTACGATGACAAAAGCTGTGATCGGCGCTTGGGTAACGCCGGCGAAGTAAGCCACCATGCCGAGTATGATTGCTGCGCCAGCAGGTACGGAGGTGATAAAGTGTGCGATATTGGCGCCAAACCCCGCTCCTGCGGAAAGCGAGGGCGCCATGATTCCGCCGGGTATGCCGCTGATGTAGGAAACCACGGTGGCCGCCATTTTTAGCAGACCGTAGCTTTCCGACAAGGCCACATTGCCATCAAGCAGCGATTTCGCTTCACTATAACCGCTGCCGTAAGTGGTATTGCCCGAGGCCAGCCCCAACAGCGCCAGGATCAAGCCGCAGACGGCTGCTAACGCCATCGGCTTTGTCCGCATCCATGTACCCATGCGTCCCGACAGACCTTTGTTGACTTCGATCAGCACACGGCTGAATGATCCGCCAAGCAGCCCGCCTGCTATGCCGCAGATGACGACCACGCCCCATTCGCTGCCGAATGCCAGCGATGCGGATGTGTGGCCGAAATAGGCATAATTTCCCAGTAAGGCAAGCGATGTAATCCCGGCGATAATCACCGCCATCAGGATAGTCGAACTGTTGTACTCTTCAAAGGAGCGGCTCATCTCTTCGATGGCGAACACAATCCCCGCCAAAGGTGTATTGAACGCAGCGGCAACTCCAGCGGCGCCGCCGGCGAGAATCAGCCCCTTTTCCAGGTCGTGTTTGGGGAAGCGGGCAAAATTTCCAAGACTGTGCATGATGGATGCACCGATCTGGACGGTGGGACCTTCGCGTCCCACGGATGCCCCAAAAATAAGACCCAAGATGGTGAGAATGACTTTCCCGATCGTCACGCGCAGGGAAAGCACTTGATCACGAGTGTCTTGGTTTTCCTTGGGATCAAGCGATGCAATGGTTTGGGGGATACCGCTGCCTTGTGATCCGGGAAAAAACTTCCGCGTGACATTGACGATCAGCGCGAAGCCAAGAGGGGTAATCAGCAGGGGAAGATAAGATGAAATGGCAACCAGTTTGTGGAACAGAGCATTCGCCTGCGAGCAGGCGACTGCAAACAAGATTGCGACCAAGCCTACGCAAATTGCCCCAATCCAGAATACGAGCCGTCGTTTCCAATCCAGAATCAAAGTGCTCTCCGGCAGGGGAAATTCAAGGGGTTCTTAAAACATCTGCGCATCGGCGACAAATTCACAACGCATTCATCTACAGAATGCGCACGCCAGATGACCATACTTACGCAGTCTTTTACAAGCATACGAGGTTGTTACAAATCCGATAAAAGTTTGCCGGCAAATTTGTCGTCGTGAATACGTAACTGACCAATTACCCCAATCAACGAATTATCTAATGCAAGCAATGCTGATTCAGGCAATGCCTGCAAAGCTTCCGGCAATATACCTTCCGCTGGGCCAGGTGCACTTCTTAACAACTTTGAAGCTTCTTCAGTCACCCGCAACCCGACTCGTCGTTGATCTTCCTTGCTGCGCTCTTTAGTTATCAGGCCACGAACCACAAGCTTTTCTACAAGCTGACTGCAGGTGGACTGGTGTATGGATAAGCGATCAGCCAGTTCGGAAACTCCTATGCCGGGGGTATTGGCTACCTCTTGCAATATCCACAGCTGCGATCCAGTAACACCGCAGGTTTGTTCAACCTCGCGGAATTGCTGACGAACGGAACCATAAATAATGCGAAATTTCTTCAGGACCTGAAGTGAAAGTTGATTTTTGCTGCGCTTGCTCAATTTTTGCCCTCTTTTTCAAGTGGTTAATTTTCTACT
>JAGWMH010000192.1 GCA_028871775.1 Betaproteobacteria bacterium | reverse complement strand
TTCATGATGTTAGCGAAGGTGCGGCGCCCCTCCAGCACGCCTGCGTGCAGCACGCCCAGATCCTGGCGCAGCATGATCATGTCGGCCGCCGCTTTGGCCACATCCACTGCGCTGTCCACCGAGATGCCGACATCCGCCGAACGCAGCGAAGCTGCATCGTTGATGCCGTCGCCGAGATAACCAACGGTGTGCCCTTGGGATTTCAGCGACAGGATGACGCGGTTCTTCTGCGCCGGCGTGACGCGGCAGAGCAGGTTGGCCTCTCTCACCCGGGCCGCCAGTGTGGGATCATCCATCTGCTGAATCTCGCTGCCGTTCAGCATACCCGTGACCGGCATGCCCAGTTGGGCACACACATACCGGGTGACCAGCTCACTGTCGCCGGTGACGATCTTGATGTTGATGCCGCTCGCCGCCAGCGCCTTGAGCGCATGCGCCGCGCTCGCCTTCGGCGGATCGAGGAACGCGGCGAAGCCGGCGAAGATCAGCTCGGTCTCATCGTCGACGACGGCATGCGGATGGTCCAGTGTCACCGGCCGCCAGGCGATGCCGAGCACCTTGAATCCTTCCTTGCCGAGGCTGTCGTGCAGGGCCTGGATGGATGCCAGCGCCTTCTCGTCCAGCGGCAGCGTGCTTTCCAGCTCGCCGACTGCATATTGCGTAGACAGCCTGAGGATATCCTCGGGCGAACCTTTCACCACGAGCAGCCGTTTGTTGCCCTGCCCGGACAATCCTTGCCCAGCCAACTCTAGCCCTGCCAATCCATTATCGACCAGTACTGAAACGCGCCGCCGCTCGAAGTCGAAGGGCACTTCGTCGATCTTGCGCCAGCCTCTGACGTCTATCTCCTCGTGCCTGAGAATCGCGTCATCCAGCGGACTCTTTAACCCCGTCTCAAAAAAGCTGTTCAAGTAGGCCAGCTGCAGCACCTGCGCGCTGTCCTTCCCTTGTGCATCGAGGTGGCGTTCCAGTTTGATGCGCCCCTCGGTGAGCGTGCCGGTCTTGTCGGTGCATAGCACGTCCATGCTGCCCAGATTGTGGATGGCGGCGAGCTGCTTCACGATCACCTGCTTCTTCGCCATGCGCAGGGCGCCGCGTGACAGTGTCACCGTGATCACCATCGGCAACAGCTCCGGCGTGAGGCCAACGGCCAGCGCGATGGCGAACAGGAACGACTCGAGAAATGGCCGGTGAAAAAACGCGTTGATCAGAAACACGAACAGCACCAGCAGAATGGTCAGGCGCATGATCAGCATGCCAAAGCTCTGGGTGCCTCGCTCGAAAGCAGTGGGCGGCGCCTTGACCACCAGCGAGTCGGCGATATTGCCCACCGCCGTGTCGGCTCCGGTGCGGCAGACCATGGCCTTGGCCATCCCGCTGATGACGGAGGTGCCCATGAACACGGTATTCTCGGCCTGGCTGAGGTCTTCCACCGGTGCCGGCAAATCGCGGGCCTGTTTCTCCACCGGGTAGGACTCGCCCGTCAGCAGCGCCTGATTGACGAAAAAGTCCTTGGCCTCAAGCAAGCGGCAATCGGCCGGAATGAGATCGCCCGCAGCCAGCAGCACCACATCGCCCGGCACCAGGCTGGCTATCGGAATTTCCTGGGAATGGCCATCGCGCAGCACCGTGGCCCGTACCGCCACAGCCTTTTTCAACTGTTCTGCGGCGCGACCGGCCCGGTATTCCTGGACGAAATCCAGGGTCACACTCATCAGCACGACGGCCCAGATGATCACGAATCCGGTGATCTCGCCGGTCAGCGCGGACACGGCGCTGGCCGCCAGCAGAACCATCACCAGCGGGTTCTTGAAGTGGCTCAAATACTGGAGGAGCATCGGCCGTTCGCCGTGGACCCTTAGCGTGTTGGGGCCGAAGCGTGCGGTTCGCGCACGCGCTTCCCGCTGGCTCAGCCCGGCCGGAAAGGCCTCCAATTGCGACTGGAGAGCTTCGGCTGGCAGATTCCAGAACAGGGCGTCGGGTCGATCCATTGTGCTTACCTTCTTTCAGTGCACATGTCGGGTTACGCCCTTGCGGGCAAACCCAACCTGCAAAAACTCACACACTTTATGTAGGTTGGGTTAGGCGCGGCTTATTGCACCAAAGGCAGGCAATTCTCTAAGCTCTTCGAGCTTGAGAAATTGACACCGCCGTAACCCAACAAACCAAGTTGTCATAAGTAACGACAACCATCATGGTACCAATTACAGGAAATTGCCAGAGTTGAAACTGCCGGAGTTGGGGTAATATCGCACATCGTTTTTAAGCCTGTAGCGAACACAAATATTTATGGAAGCTCATTATTCACCTGCTGTTATCCAGCGCAAGGTGGCCATCGCCGCCTGCTTCGGCACCTTCCTGGAATGGTATGACTTCCTCACTTTCGCCTCGCTCGCCACCTATTTCAGCACGCTGTTTTTTCCCCAGGAAAATCCGGTCGCAGCACTCTTGGCGAGCCTCGCCACCTTCGGGGTCGGCATGCTGGTGCGCCCGCTCGGCGCGGCGCTGTTCGGCTCGCTGGGCGACAAGCATGGCCGCCGCCCGGCTTTCATCGCCACCATTGTGCTGATGGGACTGACGACATTCAGTGTCGGCTTGTTGCCGACGTACGAACAGGCTGGTTTGCTGGCTCCCGCATTGCTGCTGGTGTTGCGCCTGTTGCAGGGATTCGCGGTCGGCGGCGAGATCGGCGGAGCGGCAGTGTATCTCACCGAGCATGCCCCAGCCGGCAAGCGCGGCTTTTATACCAGCGTGCTGCAATTGATGGGGCCGTTGGGCACACTGGCCTCCACCCTGCAAGTCGTATTGCTGCAAGCGCTGTTGAGCACCACAGATTTTCAGGCCTGGGGATGGCGCGTGCCGTTCCTGCTTTCCATCATCCTGCTGCTAGTCTCGCTCAAGAGCCGGGTGAACATGTTCGAGTCGCCGGTGTTCCTGCACTTGCGCGAAAAGCACGCCACCTCGAAGGCGCCGCTGCGTGAATGTTTATCCAACCCCCACACGCTTGGCCGCATGGCGCTGCTGTTTTTCTGCATTTCCGCGGGCGGCTCGCTGCTGTTTTTCTCGTCCCAGGTCTACGCCAATGTGTATTTGAAAAGCGTGGTCAGGCTCGATCCGCAACTGGCCGGAACGCTGGTGATGCTGGGCACCCTTCTGCTGTTCCCGCTGACCATTTTTTTCGGCTGGCTGTCGGACCGCATCGGCCGCAGGCCGGTGCTGCTGGCCGGGCTGCTGCTCGGCAGCCTGGCCATCCTTCCCGTGTTCAAGGGCCTGATGCATTACGGCAACCCGGCGCTGGAGCGCTTCAACCGCGAGGTGCCGGTCGCGCTGTACGGCGAATCCTGCGCCTACGACCCGTTCATCTCGACGCGCAACGACTGCGAGCGCAATCAGCAACTGCTCGCCAAACTGGGCGTGTCCTACACTCTCTACCCCGCACCCGTAGCGCATGGCACGGCGGTGCGCATCGGCAGCAAGAGCGAGGTGGCCGGCTATCAGCCGGAGCAGCTCACGCAGATGTTGAAGTCCGAGGGCTGGACCGAACAGGCCGATACGCGCCAGGCAGACCGGCTGATGATATTCCTGCTATTGCTCATCCCGGTCGTTGCCGTTGCGCTGATCACTGGGCCGCAAACCGCCACGCTGGCCGAACTGTTCCCGGCGCGCACACGCTACACGGCCGTGGCGCTGCCGCACAACCTCAGCGCCGGCTGGATAGGCGGCTTGTCGCCGTTCATGATCACCCTGCTCAGCGTGAAAGCTGGAAATGCATTGTCCGGCATGTGGTACCCGGCCGGGTTGCTGGCGGCAGCCTTTGTCATTGGTCTGATTTTTCTGCCGGAGACGCGCAACACTCCACTCGACGGCTGATTCCCATTCCATTTAACCGTTATAACTGCGTTTTTTCTTCCTGTAATTGCAACCCCGAAGCATGGTGATGCCGGGCGGGCTTGCCTCGCATTGCTTACACCTTTTGGCATTGCCTGTCCATATCCATAAGTATCTAGATACTCGACA
>JAGWMH010000191.1 GCA_028871775.1 Betaproteobacteria bacterium | reverse complement strand
AGACACGGGAAGAAAGGCGTTGCCGCCAGGTGGAAAATTACCGCGATGTCGTCCGCGGCTATAACGTGACCTACCGCTACAATGGACGGGACATTACCACGAGGTTGCCATACCAGCCGGGAGACACGGTGCAGGTCAGCGTCGGCGTGGTGGGCGACACCAGCAGCGGCAGCGATATTCGCGACTACCGCAGGTAACGATAGCAAGGATTACCGTCAACTGGCAGGCAGACCCCTCATGCTCATTCTGCAAGCCTGATAGCTGTCGTAGAAAATGTAATGCGAAAAAGCCCGGTTTGCACCGGGCTTTTTATTTCGCCGCAACAAACCGAAGGCTTGTTGTCTGCGCCGCTATATCACCGGGCGATTAGCCAAATCGTCCGGATGTAGGGGCTTCGGCACACCACTATATTACTGGTCGCTTAACCAAAGCGGCCAGTAATATAGTCTTCCGTTTCCTTGCGCTTGGGGTTGGTGAACACGGTGCTGGTGTCGCCGAATTCGATCAGGTCGCCCAGATACATGTAGGCGGTGTAGTCCGACACGCGCGCGGCCTGCTGCATGTTGTGGGTGACGATGACGATGGTGAAGTCTTCTTTCAGTTCGTCAATCAGCTTTTCGATGTGCGCGGTGGAGATCGGGTCCAGCGCGGAGGTGGGTTCGTCGAGCAGCAATACTTGCGGCTTGACGGCGATGGCGCGGGCAATGCACAGACGCTGCTGCTGCCCGCCGGACAGGCCTGTGCCGCTCTGTTTCAACTTGTCCTTTACTTCCGCCCACAGCGCGGCCTTCTTCAGTGCCCATTCCACGCGTTCATCCATGTCGTGCCGGTTGAGGGCTTGATAGAGTTTTACGCCGAACGCGATGTTGTCGTAGATGGACATCGGAAACGGGGTGGGTTTCTGGAACACCATGCCGATCTTGGCGCGCAGGGAGTTGAGATCCTGCTTCTTGTCGAGGATGTTTTCCCCGTCCAGCAGGATTTCGCCCGTTGCCTTCTGTTTCGGATAGAGCTGGTACATGCGGTTGAAGGCGCGCAGCAGGGTGGATTTACCGCAGCCGGACGGGCCGATGAAGGCGGTCACCATCTTTTCCGGGATGGTGAGGTTGATGTCCTTGAGGGCGCGGTCTTTGCCGTAATAAAAATTCAGGTTGCGCACAACCAGTTTCGGGGTAACGATTTTTTCAGCAATCATCTGCCGGCATCCTTAATGGGTGGTTGCGCTCTGGCGGAATATTACCCGCGCCATGATGTTGAGTGCGAGCACACTGAAGGTGATGAGCAGCGCACCGGCCCAGGCAAGCCGTTGCCAATCCTCATAGGGGCTCATGGCGAACTGGAAAATCACCACCGGCAAATTGGCCATCGGCTGATCCATGTTTTTGCTCCAGAACTGGTTGTTGAGCGCGGTGAACAGCAACGGCGCGGTTTCCCCGCTGATGCGCGCCACGGCCAGCAACACGCCGGTGATGATGCCGGCGCGCGCAGCACGCAAGGTGACCAGGGTGATTACTTTCCACTGCGGCGCCCCCAGCGCGGCGGCGGCTTCGCGCAGGGTGCTGGGAACCAGGCGCAACATGTTTTCGGTGGTGCGGATGACGATGGGGATTACCAGTATTGACAGGGCGAATGCGCCGGCCCAGCCGGAAAAGTGCTTGACCTTGACGACATAAACCTCATACACGAACAGGCCGATGACAATGGAGGGAGCGGATAGCAGCACGTCGTTGATGAAGCGGGTGACGGGCGCCAGCCAGCCGCGCTGGCCGAATTCAGCCAGATAGGTTCCGGCCAGAATCCCGATGGGCGTGCCGATCAGCGTGCCGACCAGCGTCATCATCAGGCTGCCAGCAATGGCGTTGAGCAAGCCGCCTGGACTGCCCGGTGGCGGAGTCACCTGCTCGAACACCACGGGGGCAAGCGCGGGCAGCCCGTGATCCAGCAGCGTGATCAATATCCAGCATAACCAGAACAGGCCGAGCAGCATGGCCAGCACCGAAATGGAGAGGCCAGCTGCGTTGATGATGCGGCGGCGTGTGTAGAGGTTCAGCATGATGTTTACGAAGCCAGCCCTTCGCGCTTCCCCAGTTTGTAGAGCATGAAGCGGGCGAGGGACAATACGATGAAGGTAATGAAAAACAGGATCAGGCCGAGTTCGATCAGCGCGGAAGTGTAGAGGTCGCCAACGGCTTCGGTGAATTCATTGGCGAGCGCGGAGGAAATGCTGTTGCCCGGCATCAATAGCGACTTGCTCAGTTCATGGGCATTGCCGATGACGAATGTGACTGCCATGGTCTCACCGAGCGAGCGCCCGAGCCCGAGCATGATGCCGCCGGCCACCCCGATTCTGGTGTAGGGCAGCACCACTTTCCATACCACTTCCCAAGTGGTCGCGCCGAGTCCGTAAGCGGATTCTTTGAGCAGGGTGGGCACCACATCAAACACATCGCGCATTACCGACGCAATGAACGGGATAACCATGATGGCGAGGATGATGCCGGCGGTCAGTATGCCGATACCCATCGGCGGGCCGGAGAAAAACTGGCCGATGCCTGGCATGCTGCCCAGGTGTTTGTTGATCCACGGCTCGAGATGGTCGGCGAACAGCGGCGCAAACACGAACAGCCCCCACATGCCGTAGATGATGCTGGGAATGCCCGCCAGCAATTCGATTGCGACGCCAAGCGGGCGGCGCAAGATGCGCGGCGCAAGCTCGGTCAGGAAAATGGCGATGCCGAAGCTGACCGGGATGGCGATGAACAGGGCGATGCCGGAAGTGACCAGCGTGCCGATGATCGGGATCAGCGCTCCGAATTTATCGTTGACCGGGTCCCAGTCGGAACTGGCCAGGAAGCCCGGGCCAAACGCATGAATTGCTGGCATGCTGCCCACGATCAGCGAAACGATGATTGCAGCGAGCAAGGCCAGCACACCGAATGCAGCGGCGCGCGTGAGATTGCGGAACAGCAAGTCAAATAACGCTTGTCGTTTAAGGCGCGCTTCGTGTGAAAACATCGGCATGTATTGGGTATCTCATGGATAAAAGACAACGGGGGCCGCAAGCCCCCGCAATTATAGCCTAGGAATGCCGGCTTATTTCACCAGCGGCGCACCTGCCGTATCCTTGAGTTGCGCTTTCCATGTGGCGCGGATCAGTTTCACGACATTTTCCGGCAATGGTACGTAGTCCAGATCGGCAGCCATCTTGCCGCCCTTGTCATAAGCCCAGTCGAAGAACTTCAGCACTTCCGCGCCGGTTGCAGGCTTCTCCTGCACCTTGTGCATCAGGATGAAAGTCGCGCCGCTGATCGGCCAGCTTTCCTTGCCGGCTTCATCGGTCAGGATTTCATAAAAGCCGGGAGCCTTGTCCCAATGTGCGCCGGCAGCGGCGGCCTTGAAGCTGTTTTCATCCGGCTTAACGAACTGGCCATCGTGGTTTTTCATTTGCACATAGTTCATCTTGTTCTGCAGCGCGTAAGCATATTCCACATAACCGATGGAGCCTTTGATGCGTTGCACGTAAGAAGCCACGCCTTCATTGCCCTTGCCGCCGGTACCGGCTTTCCAGGAAACCGCCGTGCCCTCACCGACGCTGGACTTCCACTCCGCACTGGCTTTGGACAAATAGTTGGTAAAAATGAAGCTGGTGCCGGAGCCATCGGAGCGGTGCACCACGGTGATATTTTCATCGGGCAGTTTGATGTCCTTGTTCAGGGCGACCAGCGCAGGATCGTTCCACTTGGTGATCTTGCCCAGATAGATGTCAGCCAGTGTAGTGCCGTCCAATTTCAACGTGCCAATATCAATACCATTCACATTGATGACCGGAACCACGCCGCCGACCACAGTAGGAAATTGCATCAGGCCGTTCTTGTCCAGTTCTTCCGGCTTGAGCGGCATGTCGGATGCGCCGAAATCCACGGTCTTGGCGGTGATCTGCTTGATGCCGCCGCCGGAACCGATGGACTGGTAATTCATGCCGATGCCGGTTTGTGTCTTGTAAGCATCGGCCCACTTGGCATAAATCGGGTAGGGAAAGGTAGCGCCGGC
>JAGWMH010000190.1 GCA_028871775.1 Betaproteobacteria bacterium | reverse complement strand
AAAATTGTGCTAGGATTTGCCTATCTGGTTTTGTTGTTGTGTGCAATCCAGTTCTCTCGGGAGGAGAAAAAATGGCGATTATCGCCACAGTCTGTGCAGTCGGCGCCGCAGTGATGGTACTTCTGTTTTCCTTGTGGATGCTGAAGCAGCTGTTCACCGGCAATTAAGTAAAAACAAGGCAACAAAACAAAAAACCAGCCTCGGCTGGTTTTTTGTTCTGGACCGCCATGTTTCTGTTCATGGCGGGCGTGCCTACGCAAGTTCCTGCTGCTTCACGGATTCGATTTTGCAGCTTCTTTCGCCTTCTTTGCGGCGGCATCCTGTGCGGCAATCGCAGCAGCGGATTCGATAACAACTCCCCCCTTGTTGAAATCGTAGAAAATGGACTCGATAGTTATGCGGGAGCCCTGGTCATCCACCCAGACAAAGGTATCCTTGTCGAACTTGGTTCCTATCGCATTCTTTATTACCGTACTGGTCTTCTGCGGCTTTCCGTACTTTGCCTCCAATGCTTTGGCCAGCCCCAGCAATTCCGGCGTGGAGCTGTTTATCTCGACCTTGGTGAGGGCGTCATCGCTACCCAGGGTAACCAATGCAAAATTGTCAACCAGGCTTTCGTAATTGAGCAATATCTGGCTGCTTTTATCATTGAAGGAGCATCTGTCATGCGCGGGATTGAATTTTTTCTCCATACACATTTTCTGCAGGGCTCCCTTTACTCCCGGCTTGCCAAGAGGAATGCCCTTGAATGTGATCGCTCCTTTTACTTTGCTGGAGGTTTGCATTTGCGGCTGCTCCGCTGCAGGGCCGCCTTTTTTTTGTGCTTGGGCTTCGGCATTGCCGTAACTTGAAAAGAGCAATGCACCAGTAACTGCAATAATCGACAGCAAAGTCCGTTGCTTCATTTTATGAGTCCCGTGAATGAAATTGTGACGCCATTATAAATTATGCACTGCCAGCTGCTCAATGAATTCCCCGATTTATGAGGCCAACCGTTAAATGTTGGTGGAGCGGAGGAGGATCGAACTCCCGACCTTCGCATTGCGAACGCGACGCTCTCCCAGCTGAGCTACCGCCCCATGAAAGGCAGCATGCTAAACAGAAATCGGCGGTTTGGAAAGGGGCAACCCGGCGGCCCGACAAAAGCTTTCGGGATCGTTCAAGTCATCGAATACCGCTGCCGCGCCGGTAAAATCCTGGTTCCGCGTGTAGTGGTTGACGATGACGAAGGTCTTGATCCCGGCAGCCAGGCTGGAGCGCAGGCCGTTCTCGGAATCTTCCAGCGCGATGCAATCGGATGCATTGAGGTGAAGCTGTTGCAGCACCCAGTAATAGATATCCGGCGCAGGTTTCTTGTGCGGCACGATGTCGCCGCAGCCGATGGCATCGAACAGGGCTTCGCCGTTGTTGCCCAATCCTTGCCGCAACAGGGTAGCGACATTCTCCGGCGAGGTGGTGGTGGCGATGGCAAGTTTTAGTCCGGCTTGTTTGGCTTCAGCGATCAGGCGCTTGATGCCCGGCCGCAACGGAATACGCCCTTCGCGCAGCATGGCGTTGTAATGGCCGGTTTTCACTGCATGCAGATGCTTGACGAAACCATCATAGTCCGCAGGTTTCTGAAAGCCCGGCAGGCAGGTTTCCACAAAATATTTGATGCGTTCCTTGCCGCCGGTCACCTTGAGCAGCTTGTCATACAGCGCAGCGTCCCAGTTCCAGCCGAGATGGCTTTCCGCAAATGCCTTGTTGAAGGCAATGCGGTGCGCGTCTTCGGTGTCGGCCAAGGTGCCATCCACATCGAAGATGATGGCTTTAAGAGTCATGTGCACCCATAAGTGTGGAGGTAAAGAAGGTTAACGCCCCATGCCAGGCAACATGCCCTTCATACTGCGCATCATCTTGGCCATGCCGCCGTTGCCGAACATCTTCATCACTTTCTGGGTTTGTTCAAACTGGTTCAGCAACTGGTTGACGTGCATCACCTGCACGCCCGCTCCCGCGGCGATGCGGCGCTTGCGCGAGGCCTTGATGAGTTCCGGCTTGCTGCGTTCGAGCGGGGTCATCGAATTGATGATGCCCTCGGTGCGGCTGATGACCTTGTCGTCCACCCTGGAACCCGCGGCGGCTTGGCTGAGTTGTGCGGGCAGCTTGTCCATCAGCGCCGACACGCCGCCCATCTTGCGCATCTGCACGATCTGCATCTTGAAATCGTTGAGGTCGAATCCCTTGCCGCTTTTGATTTTTTTCGCCAGCTTTTCGGCCTCGGCCTGGTCCACTTCGCGATGTGCTTCCTCGATCAGCGACAGCACGTCGCCCATGCCCAGCACGCGCGAAGCCATGCGCTCGGGGTGGAAGGCTTCCAGGCCATTGAGCTTTTCGCTCACGCCGACAAACTTGATCGGCTTGCCGGTGATGTGCCGCACCGACAGCGCCGCGCCGCCGCGCGCATCGCCATCCAGCTTGGTGAGGATGACGCCGGTCAGCGGCAGGGCTTCGCCGAAGGCCTTGGCAGTGTTCACCGCGTCCTGCCCGGTCATCGCGTCCACCACGAACAGGGTCTCGATCGGCTTGAGTGCGGCATGCAGTTGCTGGATTTCCTCCATCATCGCGGCATCAATGGCGAGGCGGCCGGCAGTATCCACAATCAGGATGTCGTGGTGATGTTTCTTCGCGTAGTCGTGTGCCGCCAGCGCGATGTCTACCGGCTTCTGGCCGATGTCGGAGGCGAAGAAGTCAATCTCCAGTTGTTGCGCCAAAGTGCGCAGTTGCTCGATGGCGGCAGGGCGGTACACGTCGCAGCTGACCAGCAAGACTTTTTTCTTTTGCTGCTCGCGCAGCAGTCTGGCGAGCTTGCCGCTGGTGGTGGTTTTGCCCGCGCCTTGCAGGCCGGCCATCAGAATCACGGCGGGCGGCACGGTGGCGAGGTTGATGCCGACATTGGCTTCGCCCATCAGCCTGGTCAGCTTGCGGTGCACGATACCGATCAGCGCCTGTCCGGGATTCAGGTTGCCGATGACTTCCTGCCCGAGCGCAGCCTGTTTCACCTGGGCAGTGAATTCTTTCACCACCGGCAGCGCCACATCGGCTTCCAGCAGGGCTAAACGCACTTCGCGCAAAGTGTCCTGAATGTTGCCTTCGGTCAGGCGTGCCTGCCCGCGCAAGTTTTTCATTACGCCGGAAAGGCGCTGTGTAAGGTTGTCCAGCATGATTACGTTCCTGTTTTTCCTCGGAATAGATGGTGTAGAATCTGCGCAGTCTAAAACATCCTGGCTAAAAATGTCGAACCTTCCTCTTTATTTGGCTACCTTTTTCGCTTACAGCGCGCTGGGCGCATTTTTCTGGCGTGCGCAATCAGCCGGCAAGACAGATGTGTTAAATCGCGGGATGTTGGGCCATGCCATATTGGCGCCATTGGTGTTGCATGGTTATCTGCTGTATCAGAACCTGCTGGTTGGCGGCGAATTGAATTTCGGGCTGGTGCCCGCTCTGTCGCTGATTTTGTGGCTGACCATGCTGGTGTATTGGCTGGCGCGTTTTTTCTACCCGTTGGCCGGCCTGCAAACTCTGGTATTGCCGCTGGCCGCTGTGGGTGCGGTGCTGCCGGCGCTGTTCCCCGCTGTGCGGATATTGTCGCAACCCCATTCATGGGCGTTTGATGCGCACATTTTCGTGGCGATGCTGGCATACAGCCTGTTCACCATCGCGGCATTGCATGCAGGCCTGATGTCGCTGGTGGAAAAGCGCCTGCACCACGCCGAGCTGCCACCCGTGCTGCAAGCCCTGCCGCCGCTGCTCACCATGGAAATCCTGTTGTTCCGCATCATCGGTGCCGGGTTCATCCTGCTCACCCTGACCCTGATCTCCGGCATGGTGTTTTCCGAGCAGATATTCGGCAAGCTGTGGCGATTCAACCATGAAATGGTGTTTGGTTTTATTTCCTGGGGGGTATTCGCAGTGCTGCTGATGGGGCACCATCTCAAGGGCTGGCGGGGGCGTACTGCGGTGCGCTGGACCATGAGCGGCTTTGTTTTTCTGCTGCTGGCCTATCTTGGCAC
>JAGWMH010000189.1 GCA_028871775.1 Betaproteobacteria bacterium | reverse complement strand
GATCTGAATGTCTATGCGATCAAGCAGCGGGCCGGAAATTTTGCTGCGGTAGCGTGAAACCTGGTCCGGCGTGCAGCGGCACTTGCCGTTGTAGTGGCCGAGATAGCCGCATGGGCAGGGGTTCATCGCGGCAATGAGCTGGAACTGCGCGGGAAAATCGGCACGCCGCGCGGCGCGCGAGATGGTGATGCGTCCGGATTCCATCGGTTCGCGCAACACCTCCAGCACGCTGCGCTCGAACTCCGGCAACTCATCGAGAAACAGCACGCCGTGGAGGGCCATGGAGATTTCACCGGGGCGCGGATTGCTGCCGCCGCCGACCAATGCCACGCCGGAAGCGGTATGGTGCGGCGCGCGGTACGGGCGTGTCTTCCACTTCGCCACATCGAAACCGCCATCCAGCGATTGCACAGCGGCACTCTGCAACGCTTCGGTCTCGGACATCTGCGGCAGGATGCCGGGGAAGCGGGCTGCCAGCATGGACTTGCCGGTTCCCGGCGGTCCGACCATCAGCACGCTGTGCCCGCCGGCGGCGGCGATTTCTAGCGCGCGCTTGGCTTGTGCCTGTCCTTTCACCTCGCGCATGTCCGGGTAGTGCGGCGCGACGGTTTGCGGCTGGCTGACATAAGGCGCAAGGGCTGCGCGTCCGGCAAGGTGCGCTGCAACCTGCAACAGTGTATGCGCCGGATACACTGTGGCTGCTTCCACCAGCGCGGCCTCGGCGGCATTGGCTTGCGGCAGGATGAAAGCGCGCCCGCTGTTGGCAGCGCGGTAAGTCATCGCCAGCGCGCCGCGTATGGGGCGTAGCTCGCCGGTCAGCGCGAGTTCTCCAGCGTATTCATATTCGGCGAGCTTGTCGGCGGGGATCTGCCCGGTAGCGGCGAGGATGCCCAGCGCGATGGGCAGATCGAAGCGCCCGCTTTCCTTGGGCAAATCGGCCGGGGCGAGATTGACGGTGATGCGGCGCGCGGGAAAATCGAACTGGCAATTCTGCAAGGCGGCGCGCACGCGATCCTTGCTTTCCTTGACTTCGGTTTCCGGCAGGCCGACGATGGTGAAGTTGGGCAAGCCGTTGGCGAGATGCACCTCAACCGTAACCAGCGCGGCTTCCATGCCGGAGAGGGCGCGGCTATAAAGTACCGCAAGACCCATTATTAGTTGCCGCGCTGTGCTTCAAGGGCAGCGACGCGCGCTTCCAGTGCAGTGAGTTTTTCGCGCGTGCGATCCAGCATTGCTGCCTGGATATCAAATTCTTCACGTGCCACCAGATCGAGCTTGGCAAAACCCTGCGCCAGCAGCGCACGGGCATTCTTCTCGAAATCCTTGGCCGGGCTGCTCGCCATGATTTCGTTCAGCTTGGCAGAAAGCTCATCTAAAAACTTTGGATTAAACATGGCGTGCCTCCATTTCTCGTAGGTAATGCAGTGTAGCAAATTTCCCCACCTGATCGCCGCACCTGATGAGTGCAGATGCACACGATACCTGCATGGAATTGGTGCAAGGCAATTTCGTGAAATTATATTCTTTTATGCAATAAATTGTTTTATATGAACAAAACGTAGTGGCATGCAATCTGCTGAGAGCATGGCATGGATAGTTATCCCGCCTTCGACTAAGCAGAAAGGAAACATCATAATGAAAAGCAAATTGTTGACATCTCTAATCCTGGCTGTTTTGGCTATGCATGGCGCGGCAATGGCGGCGGATGCAGAAACCATGACTATGTCCGAGAAACCCGGCGCGCCAGCGGGCGGGTTGCCCTTTGACCATGCCGGCCACATTGACATAGGCTACACCAACCTCTCCGAGTCCGGGCGATTCGCTACCACCCCCAACAACTTCAACAACCGCGTCTTCGACTTCGACAGGAATGCCGTCAATCTTCATGCGATAGATTTGACTTTGTCCAAGCTCCCCGAAACCGGTTTCGGCGGCCTGGTAAACTTTACCGTGGGCAGGGATGCAGACACTATCGCCGCCTATGGCACCATCGACAAGAACCGCGGGCCGGCCAACGGCGTCAACCAGAAATTCGATGTAACCCAGGCATATCTGCACTACGCCACCGGGCCGCTGATGCTGATCGCCGGCAAATACGTCACCCTGGCCGGCGCGGAAGTCATCAAAAGCCCGAGCGACGTCAACTACTCGCGCTCGATCCTGTTCGGCTACGCGATACCCTTCACCCACACCGGCGTTCGCGGCACGTATAAGTTCAGCGATACGCTTAGTCTGACCGCAGGCGTCAACAACGGCTGGGACGATTTCCAGGACACCAACGGCGACAAGACTATCGAACTGGGGCTGTCCTGGGCGCCTGTCAAATCATTCGCGCTCGCGGCACAGGGGTACACCGGCAAGGAGCAACTCAGTAATTACTTCTGCGCCCCAACTGCTGCCTGCGTGAATCCCCAGAAAGGCACGCGCAACCTGATTGACCTGGTCGCCACCTTCAGCGCCACCGAGCAACTCACCCTGGTGCTGAACTACGACTACGGTTCACAGGGTAACGCTACCTTGATCAGCGGCACCACCGGCACCGCGAAATGGGAAGGCTGGGCGGGCTACGCGAATTACCAGATCAACGACATGTGGCGTTTGTCATTACGGGGCGAATGGTTCAATGACAAGGACGGCTACCGCACCGTAGTGGGACCGCTGGCGGCGGGCGGGCCGTTGGCGACGACTGGGCAAAAATGGAAAGAAGCTACCCTGACGCTGGCCTACCTACCCACCAAGGCAATTGAAATTCGGGCGGAAGTGCGCAACGACTGGTCCGACCAGAAAGTGTTCCTCGCTACCGACGGAATTACCCAGAAGGATAGCCAAAATTCATTGGGTCTCGAAGCGATATATAAATTTTAAGGAGAGTGAAATGAAAATGGTTACTGCAATCATCAAGCCGTTCAAGCTCGACGAGGTGCGCGAAGCCCTTTCCGCGATAGGCGTGCAAGGCATTACCGTCACCGAAGTCAAGGGTTTTGGCCGTCAAAAGGGACACACCGAGTTGTATCGCGGTGCGGAATATGTGGTGGATTTCCTGCCCAAGATAAAGGTGGAAGCCGCTATCAAAAGCGAGATGCTGGATCAGGTGCTGGAAGCCATCGAGAAATCGGCAGGCACCGGCAAGATCGGCGACGGAAAGATTTTTGTCCACGACCTCGAACAAGTGATCCGCATCCGCACCGGCGAAACCGGCGTGGAAGCCCTGTAAGGAGACATGACATGAAAAAACTTTTAGCATTTTTCACGCTACTGGCTGTGCTGTGCGGTTTGGCAGCGCCGGCATTCGCAGAGGTGGCGACTGCACCAGCCGCCGCAACAGCCGCCGCTCCGGCTGCGGCAGCACCTGCCGCCGCTCCCGCGCCGGTACCCAACAAGGGGGACACCGCATGGCTCCTGACGTCCACCCTGCTGATCATCATGATGTCCATCCCTGGTCTCGCGCTGTTCTACGGTGGCCTGGTGCGCAGCAAGAACATGCTGTCCATCCTGATGCAAGTGTTCTCGATCTTCGCACTGATCGTCGTGCTATGGGCCATTTATGGCTACTCGCTGGTCTTCACCGAGGGCAACGCGTTTATCGGCGGATTTGACCGGCTGTTCCTCAAGGGCATTTTTGACCCGGCCACCGGCAGTGTCGCCAACGCCGCAACCTTCAGTAAGGGTGTAGTGATTCCCGAGTTTGCCTTTGTCGTCTTTCAGGCTACTTTTGCCGCCATCACAGTGGCACTGGTCGTGGGTGCTTTCGCCGAGCGTATGAAGTTTTCCGCTGTACTGTTGTTCTCCGCTCTGTGGTTTACTTTCTCCTATCTGCCGATTGCACACATGGTATGGTTCTGGACCGGCCCGGACGCCATCAAGGACGCTGCCACCCTGGCAACGGAAACTGCCAAGGGCGGCTGGCTGTTCCAGAAGGGCGCGCTGGACTTCGCGGGCGGCACCGTGGTGCATATTAACGCAGCTATCGCTGGTTTGATTGGAGCATATCTGGTTGGCAAGCGTGTTGGCTATGGCAAAGAAGCAATGGCTCCGCATAGCCTGACCATGACCATGATCGGTG
>JAGWMH010000188.1 GCA_028871775.1 Betaproteobacteria bacterium | reverse complement strand
CTAAGTCGCTGATCATGTCGAAAGAAGTGTGTTGCAAAAAAACAACACTCGCCTTGCGCCTGCATATCCTACTCTGCCAGAATGCGCCCTGACTTCTTATGTTGTTCGAGTAGTTTGAGAGGTTTTCCGGAAAGACCGCTTTAATTTTTAATAAAATTTAGGAGAATTCGCATGAAAAAAAGTCTAATCGCTTTGGCAATTGCGGGCGTATTCGTTGCTCCAGTTGCAATGGCTGAACATGGAGAACAATCCGTCACCGCTACTGGTGAAGTAGTCATTTACGGTCAAGCCAACGTGGCTTTTGACGTGGTGAACAGCAGCAATGGCACCACTACAAAGAACGGCGCAACTGCCACGCCTGCCTCCGTTAACGCCAACCAGGTATCGAGCAATGCTTCGCGCATCGGCTTCAAGGGGTCGGAAGACCTGGGTGGCGGCCTGTCCGCTATCTACCAAATCGAAACCCTGGTTAACATCGACAACAGCACCTCTGCTGCTACTCCTACTAACGGTTTCGCCACCCGCAACACTTTCGCCGGCCTGAGCAGCAGCAGCATGGGTACCCTGGTTCTGGGCCGTCACGACACACCGTACAAGCTGGCAACCCGCCACCAGGACCTGTTCGCCGACACCATCGCCGACAACCGCAGCCTGATGGGGGGGGTTACCTTCAATGCCCTTACTGGCGCTGGCTCCGCAGCCGCATCGTTTGATGGCCGCCAGACCGACGTAGTGGCGTACATCAGCCCGGCGATGAGCGGCTTCACCGCGGCAGTGGCCTACGTTGCTGGTGCGGAAAACCCGGTTCCCGCCAACCCCTCCCCCACCAAGGGCAGCGCCTGGTCGCTGGCCGGCATGTACAACGCCGGCGCGTTGAATGGCTCGCTGGCTTATGAAGTGCATGACTTGGGCACGGTTGGTTCCGGCACCTTGGGCGCGTTGCCGCTTGGTGCTCCTAGCCAGAAAGAAACCGCCTGGAAGCTGGGCGTGGGTTACACCATGGATCAATTTGCAGTCAATGCGGTCTATGAAAAAACCAACGACAACTTCGGTGGCGCCACCGGATTGGCAGGAGTAGGCACAGCTGGCGGTGATTTCTTTGGCCACAGCGCCTATTACCTCTCCGGCAAGTATAATGTCACCGCCAGCGACGCAGTGAAACTGGCCTACACCCACTCGGGTGACATCAACGGCGCCAATTTGGCAGCGGCGAAACTCAACACTGCGGCACACCAGGTTTCCCTGGGCTATGACCACAGCCTGAGCAAACGCACCACGGTGTACGCCCTGTACACCAAGCTGACCAACAATGCGGGTGCCGCATATGCACTGGGCAACGCCGATGCCGGCAGCGGCGGTATTGCTGCAAATGGCTTTAACTCCTCTCCTTCCGCTTTCGGGTTGGGCATGAAGCACGCATTCTAAATTGCTTGCCTCCTTGCGGGGTAACAATACAAGAAGCTTAAACGGGCGCCTTCGGGCGCCCGTTTTTTTGCTACTGTTCCCTAAAGAAAGCGCCGCCTTGGCAGCGAGTTACTGGCAGCGTAGTGGTGCGTGAAAACGCATCTACTCCAATGCAAACAGCCGCGCCAATTCCATGCCCGGGTCACTGGCGCGCATGAACGCTTCACCCACCAGAAATGTCTGCACTTGATGTTGACGCATCAGCCGTACATCCTCTGCTTTTAAAATACCGCTCTCCGTCACCACGATGCGATCTTGCGGGATGCGCGGCAGCAAGTCCAGCGTGGTTTGCAGGCTGACTTCGAAAGTGCGCAGGTTGCGGTTATTGACGCCGATGAGCGGGGTTTTCAGCTGCAAGGCTATATCCAGTTCTGCATCATCATGCACTTCCACCAGCACACTCATGCCGAGGCTATGCGCCAGCGCCTCAAATTCGCGCATCTGCGCCAGGCTCAATGCTGCTGCAATCAGCAGGATGCAGTCCGCGTACATCGCGCGCGCCTGATAGATTTGGTAAGCGCCCACCATGAAGTCCTTGCGCAGCACCGGAATGGAACAAGCCGCTCGCGCCTGCTGCAGATAACCCGCGCTGCCCTGGAAGAACTGCTCATCGGTCAGCACTGACAGGCAAGCCGCGCCATGTTTGGCATAACTGGCGGCGATCTCCGCCGGACGAAAATCTGCGCGCAACACACCCTTGCTCGGGCTGGCCTTCTTTATTTCGGCGATCACCGCAGGCTGCCCTGCCGCAATCTTGTTGCGGATCGCGCCGGTGAAATCACGGGTGGGCACTGCCTGTTCTGCCTCGGCGCGCATCGCCGAGAGCGGCTTGGTGGCTTGCGCGGCGGCCACTTCCTGCGTTTTGACGGCGAGGATTTTTTTCAGGATGTCGGACACACGGAGTCTCGTTCAAATAAGGCGCGCATTTTACCACCCCGCTTGCGGTAAAATGTGTGACCAGCTCCATATGAGAAGAACGCGATGGAAGATATCAAGGCATACATGCAGCAAGTCGGGCGGCAGGCACGCGCGGCTTCCAGAATCATGGCGCAGGCCGACACTGCCACCAAGAATCGCGCGCTGACTGAAATTGCCGCCGCGCTGCAAAGCCAGTCCGTGCAATTGCTCGTCGCCAATGCCAGAGATGTCGCGGCGGCGCGCGACAACGGGCTGGATGACGCCTCGGTGGACAGGCTCACGCTGACCGAGAAGACCGTGCGCGGCATGGCGGAAGGCTTGCGCCAGATCGCGCAATTGCCCGACCTCATCGGCGCAATCAGCGACCTGAGTTACCGCCCGTCGGGCATTCAGGTCGGCAGGATGCGCGTGCCGCTCGGCGTGATCGGCATCATCTACGAGTCGCGCCCCAACGTCACGGCGGATGCCGCCGGACTGTGCCTGAAATCCGGCAATGCGGCGATTCTGCGCGGCGGTTCGGAAGCGCTTCATTCCAATCAGTCGATTGCGGCCTGCGTGCATGCCGGGCTGCGCGCAGCCGGGTTGCCGGAAACGGCAGTGCAGGTGATCGCCACCACCGACCGCGCCGCCGTGGGCGAGCTGATTACCATGAAGGATTATGTGGACGTGATCGTGCCGCGCGGCGGCAAGAGCCTGATCGCGCGCATTTCCGAGGAGGCGCGCATTCCGGTGATCAAGCATCTGGACGGTGTCTGCCATGTGTATATCGACGACGAAGCCGATCTGGACAAGGCGATCCGCATCGCCGACAACGCCAAGACGCACCGCTACGGCGTGTGCAACGCGATGGAGACGCTGCTGGTCGCGCAAAGCGTGGCGGCCAAAGTCCTGCCCAGATTGTGCAAGATCTATCTTGATAAGAATGTCGAACTGCGCGGCGACGAGGCAGCGCGCGCGCTGGTCAAACAGATGAGTGCCGCGACCGAGGAAGACTGGTTCACCGAATATCTCGCGCCGATACTCGCGGTGCGGGTGGTGGCCGGCCTGGATGAAGCCATCGCGCATATCGCTACCTACGGCTCGCAGCACACCGACAGCATCGTCACGGAAAATTACAGCAAGGCGATGCGTTTCCTGCGCGAGGTGGATTCCAGCTCGGTGATGGTGAACGCCTCGACGCGTTTCGCCGACGGCTTCGAATACGGCCTGGGCGCGGAAATCGGCATCTCCACCGACAAGCTTCACGCGCGCGGCCCGGTGGGGCTGGAGGGCCTCACCTCGCAGAAGTACGTCGTCTTCGGCACGGGGCAAGTACGCACTTGAACCGGGGCACGGCAGCCCGTCCATGACTGTCGCGATCGGCCTGCTCGGCGGCACGTTCGATCCGGTGCATTTCGCCCATCTGCGCCTGGCTGTGGAAGCAGCGGAGCAGCTGCATCTCGACTCGGTTCGCTGGATACCCTCCGGGCAGCCCGGCCATCGAGGCGCACCGGCGGCCGGCGTGGAGCACAGGCTGGCGATGCTCCGGCTCGCCATCTCGGATGAGCCGCGCTTCACCCTCGACGAGGCCGATGCGCGCAGTGCAGCCCCGACGTTTACGGTCGAATCGCTCGCGCGCCTGCGCACCGAACTCGGTGCGAAGGTGCCGCTGGTGCTGATCATCGGCACCGACCAGTTGCTCGCGCTCGACACGTGGCGGGAATGGAA
>JAGWMH010000187.1 GCA_028871775.1 Betaproteobacteria bacterium | reverse complement strand
CATCGTCATTGGGCAGGCGTGCGAGTTCGACTATTCCGGCGCACAGGCGTGCAAGGCGCTGCGCGAGGAAGGCTATCGCGTCATCTTGGTGAACTCGAATCCGGCCACCATCATGACCGACCCGGACATGGCGGATGCGACCTACATCGAGCCGATCACCTGGAAGATGCTGGAAAAGATCATCGCCAGGGAAAAACCGGATGCGCTCCTGCCGACCATGGGCGGGCAGACCGCGCTGAATTGCGCGCTGGACCTGGCCAGGCACGGGGTGCTGGAAAAATACGGCGTGGAGATGATCGGCGCATCGCGCGAGGCCATCGACAAGGCGGAAGACCGCGAGAAATTCAAGCAGGCGATGACGCGCATCGGCTTGGCCTCGGCACGCTCCGCGATCGCGCACAGCATGGAGGAAGCGTTGCAGGTGCAGCAGGTGATGGGTTTCCCCACCGTCATCCGCCCGTCGTTCACCATGGGCGGCTCCGGCGGCGGCATTGCCTACAACCGCGAAGAATTCGTGGAGATTTGCGAGCGCGGGCTGGAGGCCTCGCCGACGCACGAGCTGCTGATCGAGGAATCGCTGCTCGGCTGGAAAGAATTCGAGATGGAAGTGGTGCGCGATCGCGCCGACAACTGCATCATCATCTGCTCGATCGAGAACCTCGACCCGATGGGCGTGCACACCGGCGATTCGATCACCGTGGCGCCGGCTCAGACGCTGACCGACAAGGAATACCAGATCATGCGCGACGCGAGCATCGCGGTGCTGCGCGAGATCGGCGTGGACACCGGCGGCTCCAACGTGCAGTTTGCCATCAACCCGGATGACGGGCGCATGGTGGTGATCGAGATGAACCCGCGCGTGTCGCGCTCCTCGGCACTGGCTTCCAAGGCGACCGGCTTCCCCATCGCCAAGGTGGCGGCTAAGCTGGCGGTGGGCTACACGCTGGACGAATTGAAGAACGAGATCACCGGCGGCGCAACCCCGGCCTCGTTCGAGCCGACCATAGATTATGTGGTGACCAAGATTCCGCGTTTTGCGTTCGAGAAATTTCCGCAGGCCAACGACCGCCTGACCACGCAGATGAAATCGGTGGGCGAGGTGATGGCGATCGGCCGCACCTTCCAGGAGTCGTTCCAGAAGGCGCTGCGCGGGCTGGAAGTGGGCGTGAACGGGCTGGAGGGAAAAACCACCGACCGCGAAAAGATTGCCGCGGAACTGGGCGCGCCGGGGCCGGATCGTATCTGGGCGGTGGGCGATGCCTTCCGCGTGGGCATGAGCGTGGAAGAGGTGTTCGACCATAGCAGGATAGACCCGTGGTTCCTGGTGCAGATCGAAGACCTGGTCAGGCGCGAGGCACAGCTTTCCGGACGCACGCTGGAAAGCATCGGTGCGGGCGAATTGCGCACGTTGAAACGCAGCGGTTTTGCCGATGCGCGCCTGGCGGCCCTGCTGGATACCGACGCGGCGGCGGTACGCGCCTATCGCCACGCCCTCGGCGTGCGCCCGGTATTCAAGCGCGTGGACACCTGCGCCGCCGAGTTTGCCACCAATACCGCCTACATGTATTCCACTTACGAGGAAGAATGCGAGGCGCAGCCGAGCGACCGGAAAAAAATCATGGTGCTGGGCGGCGGGCCGAACCGCATCGGCCAGGGCATCGAATTCGATTATTGCTGCGTGCACGCCGCGCTGGCGATGCGCGAGGACGGTTACGAGACCATCATGGTCAACTGCAATCCGGAGACCGTGTCCACCGATTACGACACATCGGATCGCCTGTATTTCGAGCCGCTAACGCTGGAAGACGTGCTGGAAGTGGTGGCAGTGGAAAAGCCGCTTGGCGTGATCGTGCAATACGGCGGGCAGACGCCGCTCAAGCTGGCGCACGGGCTGGAGCAGAACGGCGTGACTATCATCGGCACCACGCCCAATATGATCGATTGCGCCGAGGACCGCGCGCGTTTCCAGCAGATGTTGCAGCAACTGGGTTTGAAGCAGCCACCCAACCGCACGGTGAGCACAGCGGAGCAGGCGGTGGCGGCAGCGCAGGAAATCGGCTATCCGCTGGTAATGCGCCCTTCCAACGTGCTGGGCGGGCGCGCAATGGAAATCGTGCATGGGCAAACCGACCTCGAACGCTACATGCGCGAGGCGGTGGAGAGCGCCAAGATATTCCCGGAGCGCATGCCCATCCTGCTCGACCGTTTCCTGAATGATGCGATTGAAGTGGATGTGGATGCGATTTCGGACGGCAAGGAAGTGTGGATCGGCGGCATCATGGAGCACATCGAGGAGGCCGGGGTGCACTCCGGCGACTCTGCCTGTTCCCTGCCCCCGTACAGTTTGTCCGCTGTCATGCAGGATGAGTTGCGGCGCCAGACCAGGGCGATGGCCAGGGCGCTGAATGTAGTCGGGCTGATGAACGTGCAGTTCGCCATTCAGGGCGAGACGGTATATGTGCTGGAAGTGAATCCGCGCGCCTCGCGCACCGTGCCCTTCGTGTCCAAGGCGACCGGCATTCCGCTGGCGAAAATCGCGGCGCGCTGCATGGTGGGCAGGACGCTGGCGCAGCAGGCGGTGACCAGGGAAGTGATTCCGCCCTATTACTCGGTGAAGGAAGCGGTATTTCCGTTTATCAAATTCCCCGGCGTTGATATTATCCTCGGGCCGGAAATGAAATCCACCGGCGAAGTGATGGGAGTGGGCGAGAATTTCGCCGAAGCCTTTGTCAAGTCGCAGCTGGCAGCGGGTGTAAAATTGCCGTCTTCCGGCAAGATATTCATCAGCGTGCGCGAAGCGGACAAGCCCGGTGCGGCAGAAGTCGCGCGCACACTGAGGCAACTGGGCTTCACCATTCTGGCGACACGCGGCACGGCATCCTTAATCACGGCAGCGGGCGTGGAAGTGACCGTGGTTAACAAAGTCGCGGAGGGCCGCCCGCACATCGTGGACATGATCAAGAACGGCGAGGTCAGCCTGATCGTCAACACCGTGGACAGCAAGCGCAGCGCGATGCAGGATTCCTATTCCATCCGTAATGCGGCGCTGCAAGGACGGATTACTTACTACACCACGCTGGCCGGCGCGCGCGCCGCTTGCCTGGGAATGCAGCATATGGCGGAATTGCAGGTGTATGACGTGCAGGCGCAGCACAAACGACTGGTTACTAGTCGCTAGTCGTTAGTTTTTAGTTAAAACAAATACTGCGTAGCGACAACACCAACTAGCGACTAACGACTAATGATTAATAAGAGAGTTTCAGCATGAGCAAGATCCCGTTGACTTTGATTGGCGCCGAGTTATTGCGCAATGAACTGCACCACCTGAAAACTGTGGAGCGTCCCGCTGTGATCACCGCGATTGCCGAGGCGCGCGCGCAGGGCGACTTGTCCGAGAATGCCGAATACGACGCGGCCAAGGAGCGCCAGGCCTTTGTCGAGGGACGTATCATTGAACTGGAAAGCAAGCTGGGCAGCGCGCTGGTCGTTGATCCGAAAACCATCAACGCCGACGGCCGCTGCGTGTTCGGCTCGACCGTGGTGCTGGAAGACGCCAAGAATGGCGACGTGGTGACCTACCAGATTGTCGGCGACGACGAGGCGGACATCAGGCAGCGCAAGATTTCCATCAGCTCGCCCATCGCGCGCGCGCTCATCGGCAAGTACAGCGGGGATGTTGCCGAGGTTCAGGCGCCGGGCGGGGTGCGCGAATATGAGGTGGTGGATGTGCAATACATCTGAAAGTTGTTAGTCGGTAGTCGCTAGTTGTTAGTTAAACCAGAACCCGCGAAGCGGACAAAGCCAGCCAGCAACTAATGACTAACGTCTAACGACTGCCTAGTTGTTTTTTGCTGAGCGGTTTGCCTTTGCGTTGAGCCGGTTTTTTCTCGGGCACATCCTCTTGCGGCAGGTATACCACCAGGATCTTGCCGATGTGTTGCACCGCTGCGGCGTTCAATTGTGTGCAGATTTCTTCCAGCATGGCCTCGCGCGCTTCCCGGTCGCCGCTCATGACGCGGATCTTGATCAGTTCGTGGCTTTTCAGGCTGCGGCCGATTTCTTCCAGCACGGACGGGGTCAGCCCGGCATTGCCGATGATGACAGTGGGATGGAGCGGATGGGCGCGCGCCTTGAGGTTTT
>JAGWMH010000186.1 GCA_028871775.1 Betaproteobacteria bacterium | reverse complement strand
AGCTATATAAATACAACCACACGTTCCATCTGACAGGTCAACCAGCCAGCTTCCCGATAATCGATGAATACCGCAATTCCCAATTCAACCATCGGCCTGACAGGGCGCCATTTTGGCGTGCATTTTTCCCAGCCCGACGCGGATAACCGCGCCGAGATTGAACGCTTCATAAGCGATGTGTTTCTTCAGGCGTATGGAGCAAGAATCAGGCGCTTCAAACCCTGTTTGATGAGCCTGCGCGACCGGAATAATAAATTGATTGCGGCTTGTGGATTCCGCAGTGCCGCGCTGGAACGGCTATTCCTGGAAAACTATCTGGACCAACCTATCGAGGCGGTGCTCTCGGCACGCGTCGGCTTCCCGGTCAAGCGCAGCGATATTGTCGAGGTGGGCAATCTTTCAGTCACCAAGCCGGGGATGGCGCGCTACCTGATTTCCGCCATCGTTACCCAGCTCCACGCCACCTCCAAGCAATGGGCGGTATTTACCGCCGTTCCGCTGTTGCGCAATGCGTTTATCAAGATGAAACTGAAACCGGTCATTCTCGGCGATGCGGACAAGAGCCGGCTTCCCCCCGAAGAGCAGGCGGAATGGGGCAGCTACTATGCGCAGAAGCCGCAAATCATGGCGATACGGCGCATCGAGCAGCGCGGCAAAACCCGGATTCGGGAAACCGGAACGCCCGAACCCATAACCATCACGGGGTGCAAGACCTGCACAATGATATTGGAGCAGAAAATGAGCCCATCCGTCATCGATGCCATCATCCGGCGGAGCAAGGAACAGCCCGACTCGCTTGCCCTGGCCGGCAAGCAACATGCGCTCAGCTATCGGGAACTCGCCGCAGCTATCGAACAACTCGGCGCGCAATTGCGCGCGGCTCCCGCCAGAACGATCGCCTTGGCGCTGGGCAATTCGCCGCTGTGGGCAGTTCTTGATCTGGCCGGACTGCATGCCGGCAAACCGGTTATCCCGCTGCCGTTCTTTTTTTCGGCGGAGCAAATCGCCCACAGCATCCGCGATGCGGGAATCGATTGCATCCTCACCGACCAGCCCGTGCAATACCGGAAGCTGCTCGAAGCCGCAGGCATCGAAACCATTGAGGCAGTTGCGCATGATCTGAGCGGCCAGACATACAGCGAAATTCGGCTGCGCAACATTGCCGCAAGGACATTGCCCGCGGGGACGGTCAAAGTCACCTATACCTCCGGCACCACCGGCCATCCCAAAGGCGTGTGCCTGGGCGCCGATGCACTGCAACAGGTTGCGTCTTCGCTGCTGGCTGCCACGCGCGGCAAGGCGGATGACCGCCATGTCAGCGTGCTGCCGCTGCCCACCCTGCTGGAAAACCTCGCCGGCGTGTATGTGCCGCTGCTGGCCGGAGCAACCTGCCATTTGCTGCCGCTGGCCGAGGTGGGTTTGAGCGGCGCGACCGGCCTGGACGTAAAAAAAATGCTGGCCGCGCTCATCCAATGCCGCGCCACGACCACCATCCTGACGCCGCAACTGTTGCACGCAATGGTCGCCGCCATTGAAGCGGGGCACCCTGCACCGCAGCAATTGCGCTTCGTCGCGGTGGGCGGCGCGCCCGTCGCCCCGCGCCTGCTGCAACGCGCACAGGCGCTCGGCATCCCGGTGTTCGAGGGCTACGGCCTGTCCGAATGCGCTTCGGTGGTCGCGCTCAACACGGAAAGCGAACATCGCATCGGCAGCGTCGGCAAACCGCTGCCGCACGCGCGAGTGAAATTCGCCGAAGACGGCGAGATCATGGTGGCGGGCTCGACGCTGCTCGGCTACACCGGCGATGCGCCGGTGCAACCCGGCGAATTCTGGCCGACCGGCGACATCGGGCAGCTTGATGAGCAGGGTTTTCTGCATCTCACCGGGCGCAAGAAAAACATCTTCATCACCTCGTTCGGGCGCAACGTGTCGCCGGAATGGGTGGAACGCGAGCTGACCCTGCATCCGGCCATCGCCCAGGCGGCGGTGTTCGGCGAAGCGCGCCCGTGGAATGTGGCGGTGATCGTACCGCGCGGCAACACTCCCGAGGCGGTCGGCGCGGTGCACCAGGCGATCGCGGAAGCGAACCGTGTGCTGCCGGATTATGCGCAGGTAAAATACTGGCTGCCCGCGCAGGCCCCGTTCCTGCCGCAGAACGGGCAACTGACCGCGAATGGGCGGCTGAAGCGCGAGGCAATCTGGCAGCTTTATCAAACGGCTATCGAACAACTATACAAGGAATAATAAGATGACGATTTGTGTAATTCCGATTCTATTTAAAAGGCCAAATGACCCGGTAGGGGCACGATTCATCGCGCCCTTCTTCTGGTACATGCATAAATCAGGGCGCGATGAATTGCGCCCCTGCGATATTTCAACACCGGGAGACATTGCATGAATTTATCGGGTAAACGCATCATCCTGACCGGCGCGGCCGGCGGCATCGGCTACTGCGTGGCGTTGCTGCTTGCCGAAAAAGGCGCGCGGCTGGCACTGGTCGAACGCAACGCGCCGCGCGTGCAGGAAATCTGCGCCGAGATCAAGCAACGCGGCGGTTTTGCCGCACCCATCGCGCTCGACCTGTCCGTCGAGGGCGCGCCGCTGCAGGCGGTAGCACTGGCGCAGCAAGCCCTGGGCGGCGTGGATGTGCTCATCAACAACGCCGGCCTCATGGATTTCACGCTGTTCGAGCGCCAGAATCCGCAGCGCATCGCGCAAGTGATCGGCGTCAATGTCATCGCGCCGATGCTGCTGGTGCGCGCCGTGCTGCCGCAGCTGCTGGCACAGAACAGCGGGCGCATCGTGAATATCGGCTCGGCCTTCGGCTCGATCGGTTTCCCGCATTTCGCGACTTATTGCGCCAGCAAATTTGCCATGCGCGGTTTTTCCGAGGCGCTGCGCCGCGAACTGGCCGACAGCCAGATCGGCGTCACTTACGTCTCGCCGCGCGCCACCAAAACACCGTTGAACGACGATGTCACCACCCGCATGCTGGAAGAAACCAGGACCAACATGGACGAGCCGGAATACGTCGCCGGGCAGATAGTGCTGGCAATCGAACGCGACTGCAAGGAACATTTCATCGGCCAGCCGGAGTCTTTCTTCGCGCGGTTGAACGGCATGTTCCCGCGCCTGGTCGACAACGGCCTGCTGAAGAACACCCGCATCGCGCGCAAGTACGCCGAATCCATTAACAAATAAAGTAACCATTCACTCAAGGAGCCATCCATGAAGAAGTATGCCTGTCTAATCGCACTGCTGTTCGCTGCCAACACCGCATTCGCCGAAACCGCTCCGCTCGATGCCTCCATCGTAAAATTGCAGCACGATTGGGCAAAGGCCAACTACCAGACACCCGAAAAAGACCGGGAAACGGCACTCAAGAAACTTTCCGAAGAGGCGCATCAGGTGACTGTCGCCAATCCGGGCCGCCCCGAACCGCTGATCTGGGAAGGGATCATCAACAGCACCCTGGCCAAGTATCAGGGCATATTCTCGGCCGGCGGGACGGCCAAGGCTGCGCGCGACCTGTTGCTGGCTGCCGAGAAAATTGACGCCAATGCACTGGACGGTTCTGCGCTGACATCGCTCGGCAGCCTGTATTACAAAGTGCCGCGCATCGGTTCTTTCGGTGACCATGGCAAGGCACGCGAATATCTCGAGCGCGCGCTGAAGGTCAACCCGAACGGCATAGACCAGAACTATTTCTATGCGGATTTTCTGCTCGAACGCGGCGAATATGCGAAGTCGCTCGAATATTTCAAGAAAGCATTGAATGCCCCGCCGCGTCCCGGCCGTGAAGATGCTGACGCCGGCCGCAAGGCGGACATCCAGGAGGGCATCAGGCACGCGGAAGAAAAGCTTGGAGTGCGTTAGGTCAAATCCGCGCTATATACTCAATGCCCGTACCATTTTTGCGTGGCATTGGCGATTTTCACCACCAGCAGCATCACCGGCACTTCGATCAGCACACCAACCACGGTGGCCAACGCCGCGCCGGATTGAAAGCCGAACAGGCTGATGGCAGTGGCTACGGCCAACTCAAAGAAGTTGCTCGCGCCGATCAACGCTGAAGGTGCGGCTACACAGTGCGCCACACCCAAGCGGCGATTCAGCCAATAGGCCAGGCCGGAGTTGAACAACACCTG
>JAGWMH010000185.1 GCA_028871775.1 Betaproteobacteria bacterium | reverse complement strand
CCGAAAATCTGACATCGCATCCGCGCCGGCTCCAGTCACGCTCGCGGCGCTTGATGTGAACCCGGAAACCGGTCTCACGCACGCCGAAGCGGGCAGCCGTCGAAAGGAGCACGGCTACAACGAAGTAGCCGAGCATAAAAGCCACCCCGCACTCATGTTTCTCGGCAAGTTCTGGGGCGTGTCGGCATGGATGCTCGAAATGATCATGGTTTTGTCGGCCATCCTCGGCAAATACTCGGATCTGGTTGTGGTAAGCGCGCTGCTGGTCGTCAATGCCGTATTGAGTTTCATGCAGGAGCGCCGCGCCGCCGGCGTCGTCGAGGCATTGCGTCAACGATTGCAGGTCGGTGCGCGCGTGCTGCGCGAGGCGGTCTGGCAAGTCATTCCCGCGCGTGAACTGGTCCCCGGCGACATCGTCCGCGTCCGTTCCGGCGACATCATCCCGGCGGACGTGAAACTCCTCGCCGGTACGTTGAGCATAGACCAATCGGCCCTCACCGGCGAGTCGCTGGATGTCGACAAGGCTACAGGAGAAGTTTTGTCGGCGGGATCCATCGTCCGCCGGGGCGAAGGCAACGGCGTGGTGATCCTGACCGGCGCGAAGACCTACTTTGGCCGCACCACGGAACTCGTGCAGGAAGCGCGCCCGAAACTCCACATCGAAGCGGTGGTGTCCAAGGTGGTGCGCTGGCTGTTCGTCATCGTCGGCGCGCTGCTCGGCGTCGTGATCATCCTGTCGCTGATCCGGCAGATACCGCTTCTCGAAATGATTCCGCTCATGCTCGTGCTGTTGATGAGCGCGGTGCCGGTCGCCCTCCCAGTGATGTTCACGGTCAGCATGGCCCTTGGTGCAAAGGAACTGGCGAAGCGCGGCGTGCTGGTCACCCGCCTCAGCGCGGCCGAGGATGCCGCGACGATGGACGTGCTGTGCGTGGACAAGACGGGCACGATCACGATGAACCAGCTGGCCGTCACCGGAGTGATTCCGCTGGAGCGCGCGTCTGAAGCCGACGTACTGTCTGCCGCCGCACTTGCATCACAGGAATCCAACCAGGACCCGATTGACCTGGCGTTCCTTGCCGCCGCAAAAGAGCGGCATGTTTTCGATGATGCGCCTGCGGCCACGCCGGTCTCCTTTGCGCCGTTCGACGCAACCACCCGGCGCACCGAAGCAGTGGTCGAACAAAACGGCCAGCGGCTGCGCGTGATGAAAGGCGCCGTGCGGACTGTCGCTGAAGCCTGCGGACTCCAGTCCCCGGCGATCGAAGCGTTGGAGGCTCGGGTCAGCGAATCGGCACTGAAGGGCTATCGAGCGCTGGCGGTGGCGCGTGGCTCTGAGGCAGGTACACCCGTATTGCTTGGATTAGTGACCTTGTTTGACCCGCCACGGCCGGATGCCAAGCAACTCATCGCTGCACTTCACGGCCTCGGCGTTTCGGTGAAGATGCTCACCGGTGACGCGCTGGCGGTCGCGAGTGAAATCGCACAAGGGGTGGGGCTGTCCAACATCCAGCGCGTGGCGGATCTGAAGGCCGCGAGCGCTCAGGCCGGTAACGCGGCGGTTGACTTGCTGGCGGGCGCCGATGGCTTCGCTGAAGTGTATCCGGAGGACAAATATATCGTGGTACAGCACCTGCAGGCCGCAGGGCATGTGACCGGCATGACGGGAGATGGCGTCAACGATGCGCCCGCGCTGCGCCAGGCCGAGGTAGGAATCGCTGTCAGCTCAGCGACTGATGTTGCCAAGGGTGCAGCCAGCGTCGTCCTGACCGAACCTGGGCTGACCAACATCGTGGCATTGGTCGAGCAGGGGCGGACGATCTACCAGCGCATCCTGACCTGGATCATCAACAAGATCAGCCGCACGATCCTGAAGGCTGCCTTCGTGGCTATCGCGTTCGTGGTGACCGGCAAGTTCGTCGTCTCCGCCTTTGCGATGCTGCTGCTGGTCTTCATGACGGACTTCGCGAAGATCGCCCTTGCCACCGACCACGTACAACCGTCCCGGAAGCCGGAGACCTGGAACATCGGGGGCTTCATCGCGATCTCCGTGGTGCTGGGCATTGCGATGGTCGCGGAGGCGCTCCTTCTCTTGTGGATAGGCTGGTCGCGTTTCGGTTTGGCGGCCAACGACAACGCCCTCTACACCTTCAGCTTTTTGACGCTGCTTTACATGGCAGTGTTTTCCATCGTGTCCGCGCGTGAGCGGCGCGGGTTCTGGGCAACGATGCCCAGCAAGCCTCTCGTTATGGCCATTGTTGCGGTTACACTCATTGGCACCGTTCTGACCTTCGTGGGCATGCCGGGACTCATGCCATTGCCCTGGTGGCAGACACTGGCGATTTTCGCCTATGCGATGGTTTCGTGCCTGGCCGTGAACGACACCTTAAAGGTCGCGATGATCAAATGGCGTATGCCTTCAATGTTGGCCTAGAAGCATGTGCCGGGTTTTTCTCGGCTCAGTTGAGATACACATCGAACCTGCCCCATATAATTCACCATCCCGGAATTCCGGGAAAGCATGGTCAAGAGCAGCGCTCCGATCCGGATACTGAAAAATGCAACAACCGATGCCCTCAACTTCTTCCCGCAACCGCTGGCTACCCCCCTTGGGCCTTTTCGTCCTCTCCGTCATATGGGGATACGCATGGGTACTGGCCAAGCAGGCACTTACCTATGCACCACCCTTCGCCTTCGCGGCAGAGCGCAGTGCCGGCGGCGCGCTGGCTTTGTTGCTGGCGCTCAAGCTCATGGGCAGGCCGCTCAAACTGGTCGCTCCCGGCCCTACGCTCGCGATCGGTTTGGCGCAAATCACGTGCTTCGTGTTGCTATCGACCTGGGCGCTGGTGGAAGGCGGCCCCGGCAAGACGGCGGTGCTGACCTTCACCATGCCGATCTGGACGCTGCTGCTTGCATGGCCGATCCTGGGCGAGCGTATCCGCGGCGCGCAGTGGCTGGCCGCTGCCAGCACACTCACCGGCCTGCTGTTGATCATCGAACCCTGGAACATGCGCACCAGCCTGTTCAGCAAATTTCTCGGTGTCACGGGCGCATTGTGCTGGGCCATCGGCACCGTGCTCGTCAAACGCCTGCGTTCCAGACAGCAGGTCGACCTGCTCTCCCTCACCGCCTGGCAGATGACGATCGGCAGCGTGCCGCTGGTGTTGCTGGCGGTCGTGATCCCCGAGCGCCCCACCGACTGGTCTGCAACCTACATCGGCATCCTTGCCTTCATGTCGGTGATCAGTACGGCGCTGTGCTGGTGGCTATGGATCACCCTGCTCGACAGAGTGCCCGCATGGGAAGCCAGCCTTTCCGTGCTCGGCACGCCGGTGGTGGCGATTGTTTCCTCGCGCCTGATGCTGGGGGAAGATTTCAGATTCGGCGAGGTGACGGGCATCCTGCTCATCGGCGCGGGGCTGGCGCTGTTGTCGCTCATTGGATGGGCGGCCAGCCGCCGTGGCACGGTGAAGTGAAGCTATTCCGGCGTGAAGGATATATAAAGCAAGGGGCGGTATCCTCAGCGGCGAAAAACAATTTGAACCTGAATTGAACTGCCCCAGTGGCATTCGCCCGAAAGGGCGTCTTGACGCGTGTGGCTGATGCGCGTAGATTATGCGCATTGTGAATGTTAAGGAAGAGCAGTGAGCAATATTGTTTTCGATCAGGCTGCACCCAAGAAATCGGCCAACCTCAGCATCAACGCAGACCTTTTGCAACAGGCCAAGCAGCTCAACATCAATCTTTCGCAGACGCTGGAGCAACATCTGGCCGAGATCATCCGTCAGGCGCAGCGCAGCCAATGGCTGGCAGAAAATAAAAACGCGCTGGATGATTACAACCGCCGGATAGAAAAGCATGGCACGTTCAGCGATGGCCTGCGGCGGTTCTGATGGCACAGTTCGACGTCTACCTCAATCCCAACCCGGGCACGCGCAAGTCCATTCCTTATCTGCTGGACGTGCAGGCCGACCTGCTGGATACTTTGGCAACCCGCGTGGTAGTGCCGCTTATCCTGGCAGAAGAAATGGGGCTGGCAGCCAAACATCTCAACCCGCAGTTCAAGATCAAAGGCGTGGCAGTCGTCATGTCCACCGCAGAGCTGGCGGGTATCCCCAACCGCTCGCTGGGCGATAAATTTGCGTCGCTGAAAAGCAAGCGCGATGAAATCATCGCT
>JAGWMH010000184.1 GCA_028871775.1 Betaproteobacteria bacterium | reverse complement strand
TCCAGAGATGATCGACATGGTGTTCGATCTTGGCGGCGAGATACTCACCGCTGCTTATCCTTTTGCGCTGTGGGAGGCGCTGATACGCCATGTTCCGCAACTCGCGGAAGAAGAGTCGGTCGGGGTATTGCCGTTGCGCGCAGCAGAAAACAACGAAGGGATGCTGCTTCCCAAACGCGCCAAGCTGGTGCTGCGCTTGCCGATGGCGCTTGCCGCCCATGCCGCCGCCCTGTCGGGACAACAGCTGGATGTGGCGGAAAGTACCCTGCGTTTAGGCGCAATGAAAATGCGCCCGATTCGACCCTACCCCACCCTCCACGCGCAGATGGTGACAGGCGCAACCGACGAAGCGCTTTTCCTGGCTGGCATCAACACACAGTTAAGCATGATGGGGATTGCGGCAAGATTGATCTGCGGCAAGCGGCGCACCCTTACCGGCGCTCGGCAATCCATACACGGTTATAGTCTGGTTATACATGATCTGAAACCGGAAGCATCCCTGCAATTGCAATATGCCGGGCTGGGGGAAGGCCGTCAGTTTGGCTGTGGTATTTTTGTGCCTTACAAAACCATCTCCGGTTTGGGATGATGGCTTTATCTCGGCTGATGAATATCTATCCACACCGCAGCCTGGGGGGTTTTTAAAGGAGGTTAATCATGGGATACATCGTTGCGGGCACTGAACTTGAAACCGATGCAGAAGGCTACTTGCTGGAGCCGAACTACAGTGAAGAAATAGTTGGCATCATTGCCGCGGCAGAAAACATTGAGTTAACGCCCAGGCACTGGCAGGTCATCAATTATTTGCGTGATGAATACCGTGAACATGGGCACACGCCCAATTTTCGCAATATGCTGAAGGGTGTTAATGAATTCTGGCCAGAGGCGGACAGCAAAGCGCTGTATGATT
This sequence comes from Betaproteobacteria bacterium, assembly GCA_028871775.1. Classification (GTDB taxonomy): domain Bacteria; phylum Pseudomonadota; class Gammaproteobacteria; order Burkholderiales; family Gallionellaceae; genus CAITJF01. Next base: position 3,276 of record JAGWMH010000184.1, on the reverse strand, counting down.
TATTCCCGACAGGCCCGGCTAAACAAGGCGCAAAAGTTGCCGGCCTGCCGCAACCATTGGGCAAGGGCGGATATTAAGAGAACGTAGCCGGCATGGCGGCTACTGGAATGACGGTTCAGAAACCAAGGGGATATCAAAATGAGCACTCAAGACTTGCACGCCAATGTAAAACTGGATTTGCGCGGCCTGACCTGCCCCGCACCGCTGCTCGGTGCCAAGCGCGTGGTCGACGATCTAAGAAACGGGCAAATACTGCTGTTGGTCTCGGATTGTCCGGGTACGCGGGATGACCTTTTCGCCTGGGCGGAACAGACCCACAACCACATATTGAAAACGGAGGCGATACCGGATGGCGGCACGGGCTATTACATCCTGAAGGGCAAGGGAGAAGCGCGCAAGGCGAATGTGATTCTCGATATTCGCGGTGTGGTTTGCCCCGGGCCCATCGTGGAGGCCAAGAAGCTGTTGAACGGCATGAATTCAGGCGAAGTTCTCAAACTCATCAGTAACTGCCCCGGGATACATTCCGACATCGTCGGCTGGGCCAGCGTGACCGGTGTGAAAATCATCGACACTGTTGAGGCATCCGCGGGCGAATTCGAGTTCTTTCTGCAAAAGGGCTGATCCGAGCCTTCGGCTCATCCGACATGCGCATCAAAAGCCATTGGTTCAAGAGCGAACGGAAAAAAACGCCGCAAGAAATAGCGGGCGCGGTGGCTTTTGTCATCTGGCGCATCGGCGACAACGCGCTCAAAAATACCCGCAAAGCGGATTTTGAGATTGCCATCGGCACGCAGTATTTTTCCTTTCTCACCGAATTCCTGGTATTCCTGATTCAGGTCGCAGACCGCATCGTCTATCGCCAATTGCCCGCAGAGACGCGCTTTTTATTCACCAGCACATTGGCAAACCGCGTGGCGGAAACTCTGGCTGAAAATCAAGGCAGGCTGATGGGTAACAGCGTCAGCGAACATAAACAGCACTTCATCGACAAACTCAACCAGCGCGCGGGAGAGTATGCCGAATTTAACTATGACAGCGATGGCCCGGGGTTTGCGTTTACCCGTTACCTTGCCTACTGCATGCGCGAAGTCATGGATGAGAAAGATATCAGCTGGATGACTGACCAGATGATGAGCATCGAGGCACCGGAAGCGGTAACCATGCTGGAAAGAACCATACGCGACCTGTTCGAAACAGAACCTGGGCAACCACGCAGGCGCATGACTGCTGTCGGGGATTGATCACGACGGTCGGGTAGCACAACTTGTTGTTTACATCTTCCAGCCGTAGGCAATACCTAAAGAATCCTCATACATGTTGAGATTTGCATTGCCGCCCCCCATGCCTGCAGGAATAGAGTTGACTCCATTGATTGTTTTCTTGAACGCATGCATGTAGCCGAGCGTCAACTCTGACTTGCTGGGCATCGTCCAGGTTGCGCCCAAGGTCAAATGATCCTGAACTACCCCCGGTGCCAGAATATTGAAGAATGTTTCAGTTTCAGGGATCGGCTGACGGCCGCCGTTATAGCCTGCGCGTATTACCAAACCGCTATCATACTGGTGGCTTACGCCAAGTTTGAACACAGTCATATCTCTCCAGCCGAAACCAGCACCGTTATTAGCACCCAGCAATCCTGGGTTAGCCCCTGAATTCGCAACCGACGGCACCCCGCTGTATTGGATTTGCTCAATATCGGCGGCAACGGTGGTTGTATCGCTAAGCTTCGCAGCAATTCCCACCCCATAGTTGGCTGGGATGTCAAAGCCGCCTTGCTCGGCAAACAGGCCAGCATATTTGCTGAGCTTGCCCATTTTGGTCTTGGTCTGGTAGGTCGCACCCAATGTCACCGTAGGGGTTACCTGCCCTGTCCAGCCTAAGCGCAGGCCGTATCCAGTGGAGGAATCCTTGCCGTTGTTGGTTAACAGGGTCGGAGCGCTCGACATGATTGCAAAAGGCTGCAAGCCTTTGGCCTCAAAGCTTTGGTAAGCCAGGTTCAAGGATACCCCTATGGAGTTGTTTGAGTTAAGCTTCATCGCCCAAGTCGGAGCAATGAATAGTTGTTCCAGGTTTACGCCAGCCGGGCTTGTGCCGCCAAATGCCGCGAACGGGCTGCTGGTGTAATCGGTATTCATGCCGCCGTTGCCATAAACCGATACGCCGAGCGACATGTCCGGATTCATCATTTTGTTGTAGCCGAATTCCGGAATGAAAAAGTTGTTCGTGCCATTTCCGCTGTAAGTGCCATTCAGTCCGGCACCGTTGCCCACTATATCGGAACCCCTGGTTGGTTTGAACCAGTCTATGCCCAGATCAATCCTGTCGCCGACCATCACCATCCCAGCCGGGTTGGTCGCAGCAGCGAGGGAATCCTGCGGCAGCGCAATCCCTGCACCCCCCATGCCTTTGGCTTTCATCCCATAACCGTGCGAAAAATACCCGTCAGTCGCATGCGCAAGTGGTGCCGCCATCACGCCAACGGCAAACAACGAAGCAACAATTTTCTTTATTTTCATGAAAAATCTCCCTGATTGATTGATGAAACAAACCCACACTCCACTACAGCACGGTTGTAGCAACTCGCCATCTTAAATAAACAGGCAGATGTCGGTATCCCCCGCAAACCCCATAAACATGGCCGCACCGCCGTATTCGATGTTGTCGATGAATTCGCTCTTGTCGTATTCGAACAGGTCAACCGTCATCTGGCAGGCGATGAATTTCACCTCGGCTTCCAGGCACGCATCGCGCAACTCCTGCAGCGAGGCGACGCCATGCTTCTTGAGCTTCTGCTTCATCATCATGGTTGCCATGGATTCCATCCCGGGCAGCATCTGCACCATCACCGGCATCGGCACGGGCATCGGCATGGCCGGATTGGCCAGCGGGCTGATCATCACGCTGGACAAATCCTTGCGCAGCAACTGCAATCCGTAGAAGGTAAAGAACACCTGCACCTCGTAACCCAAGGCGGCGGCGGTTGAGGCGAGGATGAATGGCGGATAGGCCATGTCCAGCGTGCCTTTGGTGGCAATGATTGCCATTTTTTTAGCGGCCATGATTTCCCTCTTAAAATGGTTCTGGTTTAAAGAAAGGGTTTATTTCTTCTGCATGTAAAAGACGAATTCCTTGTTTTCCTCGGCCGAAGAGAGCAGGGCATTACCCGTTTGATCGGCAAATGCCTGCATGTCCTTTACCGAACCGCTATCAGTGGAAATCACCTTGAGCACCTGCCCCGTAGCCATGTCAGCGAGTGCTTTCTTGGTCTTCAAG
>JAGWMH010000183.1 GCA_028871775.1 Betaproteobacteria bacterium | reverse complement strand
AGCGCGTCAGCGTCGCGTCGCCGACGGTATGGTCGCCGCGCAGCCAGACCACCACCTGATCGCCGATGAATGGCGTGGCACGGAACAGGTTGGTAATCACGGTCGCGCCCCAGAAGGACATTTGCCCCCACGGCAACAGATAGCCCATGAAGGCGGTCGCCATCAACAGCAGCAGCAAAGCCTGCCCGCTCCACCACATCAATTCGCGCGGCGCACGGTATGATCCATAGTAAAGCGTGCGCGCCATATGAATGAAGATCACCAGAAAGAATGCCGACGCGCCGGTGGAATGCATGAAACGCAGCAGCCAGCCGTAATTCACATTGCGCATGATGTGCTGGATCGAATCAAACGACAGGGCGACATCCGCCTTGTAGTGCATGGCGAGGAAGATGCCGGTGGCCACTTGCAGCATCAGCACAAACCCCGCCAGGAAACCGAAATTCCACCAATAGCTGAGATTGCGCGGGGTCGGATATCCGGTCAACTCGTGTTTGATAAAGCTACTGAGCGGAAAACGCCGGTCTATCCATTGAATGATTCTGCTCTTCATGGCCGTCTTCTATGCTTCGCCGATGACGATTTTGTCAGCCGCAATGAACCGGTAGGGCGGCACTTCCAGATTCTTCGGCGCCGGGCCACGGATGACTCGGCCGCTGTCGTCAAACTGGCTGCCGTGACAATGACAAGTCCAACCCGGCCCCTCCTTGTTCGGCACACAGCCCATGTGCGTGCAGACACCCACCACGACCAGCCACTCCGGTTGCTTGACCCGTTGTTGATCCGGCTCCGGATCGAGCCCGCCATTGGAAGCTTGCATCTCCCTGATCTGTTCCTGAGTGCGCCGCAGGATGAACACCGGTTTACCCTGCCAGGCCACGGTACGCATCTCACCCGGGCTTATCCCGGCCAGGTCAAATTCTGTGATCGCCCTGGCCAGTACGTCCGAGCTTGGGTTCATGCTGGCCACAAAAGGCAGGCATGCCGCCGCAACCCCCGCGCCGCCCACGACCGAGGTCACCTTGACTAAAAAGTTGCGGCGATTCGAATCGTCTAAAGTATCGCTCTCAGCCATCACAATTTTCCGATCAGGAAATTTGGCATATTACTTCCGTTAAATTAGCTGACATGTTTTCATCTCGAGCCTCAAGTTCAGATCGCTATTTCTGCACAGTCTTTTGCAGAACGTGACGAATCGCTTCCGGAGTCTTCATGATGTTCATGAAGCTGTTTTTGCCCATCATGCTCAAATCGGGAAAGTTGATCGCAATACGGAAACGGGCATACAACGCATACACCTTGTTGTCGGAAACCAGCACCTCATAAGGCAGATGAGCGGTGGATTTGATGTCGCGAAAATCGATTTCACTCATGATGAAACGATCATCCATGTATTTGCCATCCTCTGTTGCGCCCTTCATGGCGACACCAAACACACTCTCCTTCTTGCCGGGAACATCCACTCGATAGACTTTGCTGACGCCGTTTTTATTGTCAGTCAATTTCGCATCTACCGCCTGTACCGCCTCTTCGTAGCTGGCGTATTCAGCCAATACACTGGGTTCGTCGAAATATTCCATGCCTAGCATATAGTGATATTTGCGCGCCTGCCTGGCGGTCATTCCCTGCGCTCCAAAACCCTCCACCTTGCCCAGCGCGGCAGCCAATCCCGCGGCAACACTGCTCAAGTCGCCTTTCATGCGATAGACATTCGCCATATAAACGGGATTGGTATAACTCACCTGCACCTCGTCTTTCACTTTGGTGACTGACACTCTTTGTATCGCGCCGAATCCACCATGCTCGGAATCTGCCGCATTCTTTTTCAATTCATCGTTGGTGACGATTAAAATAGCGGCATCGGCATACGGTGAATAGTCACCGACTACGGTAAAACCACCCGCAACCAATGCCGCTTTCGCCTGCTCGGCCTTCTCCGCAACCGTTCCCGCGCCTTTAGCAGCAAGTACAAATGGCTTCAACTTCTCGTCATCGGCCGCCGCGTTGCTTATGCTGAACAGCAGCAATGCCGACAACAATATATTCCTGAGCGTCATTCGTTTCATCATGTTTCTCCTCACAGGTTGTTTGCAGCAGTTATGAATTCACCAAGTGCTCAGTTTTTTTCGGGTTAAACCAGGCCAGCTTTTCCCTGAGCGTAACGACCCCGCCGACAATGATCAAAGTCGGTGCTTGCGGTTTTTCAATCTGCGCAATCGCGGGCAGTGTCGCTAACGTACCGGTGATGACGCGCTGATTCTGCGTGGTTCCCTGTTGCACGATGGCGACCGGGGTGCTGCCCGGCAGGCCGTGCGCAATGAGCTCGGTGCAGAGCGTTTCGAGGCCGTGCAGGCCCATATAGACCACGATGGTCTGGTTTGGGCGGGCCAGCGCGTCCCAATCGAGGTTCATGCTGCCATCTTTCAGGTGGCCGGTAACGAAGATGCAGGACTGTGCATGGTCGCGGTGTGTCAGCGGTATCCCGGCGTAGGCGGAAACACCGGTTGCCGCGGTGATGCCGGGCACGACCTGGAACAAAATGCCGTGTTCGGCAAGGGTTTCGATTTCTTCGCCGCCGCGCCCGAAAATGAACGGGTCACCGCCCTTGAGGCGCAGCACGCGCTTGCCTTGCCTGGCCAGTCGCACCAGCAGTTCATTGATTTCTTCCTGCGGCATGGTGTGGTTATCGCGTTTTTTGCCGACATAAATTCGTATCGCATCACGCCGCGTCATTTCGATTACGGGTTTTGATACCAGGTTGTCATAAACCACCACATCGGCCTTCTGCATCAAGCGCAAGGCGCGGAACGTCAGCAAATCCGGATCGCCGGGCCCTGCTCCGACCAGATACACTTCGCCAGTTTGTTCCGGCTTCTCGTTTTCCAGCAGGCTGAGCAGCATGGCTTCTGCGCTGGTCTCGTCGCCCGCAAACACCTTTTCGGCGACCACCCCTTCCAGCACATTTTCCCAGAAGATCCGCCGCTTGCCGGGGTTGGTGATACGCGCCTTGACGGTGTCGCGGAGCCGTGCGGAAAATGCGGCCAGGCGGCCGTAGCCTTGCGGAATCAGCGTTTCCAGTTTGCCGCGCAACATTCTGGCAAGTACCGGGGATGCGCCGCCGCTGGAAAAAGCCACCATCAGCGGTGAGCGATCCAGGATAGACGGCATGATGAACGTGCATAGCTCCGGGTTGTCCACCACGTTTACCGCGATATTTCGCGCGTGCGCTTGCTGCGAAACCTGCTGATTGACGGAACTGTCGTCGGTCGCGGCAATGGCCATAGCCATTCCCTCCAGATGTTTGGGCTGGAATCGCTCCGCAACATGTTTGATGCGGGGCAAACTGGCAAACGAATCTGCCAGTGCTGGCGCAACTACTGTTACTGTCGCACCCGCCTCCACCAGCACCGACGCTTTGCGATGAGCCACTTCTCCACCGCCGACCACGAGGCACGGTTTGCCTTTGATATTCAGAAAGACCGGCAGGAAGTCCATGCTATTGGACCGCTTTCAGGATCAGCGGCACCAGCGCTTCCGGCAGCTTGATGTTGCCCGCAAGCGCAAATTCATGTGCGCGCGGCGACATCTTCTGCCAGGTCTTGCGGATGATCTGTATCCACTTCGCTTCGTCATACTCCGGGTGCTGCGCAGCAAATCCGGCCAGGTAATGTTCGATGAATACCAGATCGGCCACATCTTCCATTAGTTGCGTCTCGGAGTTGACCTTCATCCCCTTCTTGCTCACGATGTTCCTGACGCGTTCAATCATCGCGCCGTCATAGCCCGCTTGTTGCATGATGTTCCCGGCAGTCTCGGCGTGGAACTGGTACAGCCCGGTGCGCCATTGCAGATAGCCCTGCCGGTCCATGGGATAGTCGCTGCGCGGGATTTTCCAGCGCCGGATGTGCTGGGCGCGCACCGCAAGTTTCACCGCCTCCGAGGCCTTTGGGGCATAGCGCTCCTGCATCTCGCTCATGCGCTGTGCGTAGGCCAGTTCCTTGGGGTACTCCCTGCCAGCGGCCAGCTCCCTGTTCGGGTCTTCCGCGTTGGCATGATCGAAGGCGGCGATGGCGGCTTGATAACATTCCCGTGTCATATTGCCTGTTGGTTGGATAAGATTGATTTTCTATTTCATTCGGGTAACCGCAAATCCTGCCTGCGGCTGTACTTACTTCAGCCGGGTGATTCC
>JAGWMH010000182.1 GCA_028871775.1 Betaproteobacteria bacterium | reverse complement strand
TCTCCTCCCGTTTCGCTGGTGGGTTTAATGATAAACACGCCCGGGGCGGAGGGGTCGTGGGTTAGAATACTACCGCCTCGAACAAATTCTCAACCACTCATGGGCGGTTTTTTGCGGAGTATGGAACGATGAGTCGCTTGCTGTTTCTCCTTGCAGTCATTGCCATTATTTACTGGTTGCTTAAATCCTATCGCAAGCAGTTGCCTAAAGAAGATACTACCTCTATGCAGGCGGAGGATATGGTGCGCTGCGTGCACTGCGGTGTGCATTTGCCAAAGCGCGAAAGCATCCAGGCGGGTGACAAGTTCTACTGCAGCGAGGAGCATCGCCGCATGGATGCGGGGAAATCAGAATAATTCTGATGCTGGATAGCTTGCCTTTCTCCGTACTGCGACCACGCGCTTATTCCGCTCCAGCGCCGGAAGAGTTGTGGCGCTCAATTTCCTTCTTCAATATTTACCGCCTGATTCTGGGATCGCTATTTGTGTTTCTGGTGAGCCGGTACGTCGATTCACTGTCTTTTGGTTCGAGCAACCGGCCGTTGTTCTTCCGCACCAGCCTAGCGTATCTCGTGCTTGCATTGGTTTCGCAACTGGCAATCAAACTGCGTCGCCCCCGCCCCAGTTGGCAGTTAGCGCTACAGGTTGGAACGGATATCGTCTGTGTGACCGTACTGTCACACGCCAGTGGGGGCGTGCAAAGCAGCCTGGGAATGCTGCTGCTGGTGTCGCTGGCAGCTGCGGGGTTGATCAGCCGCGGCAAGATTACCTTGTTCTTCGCGTCACTGGCCACCATTGCTGCGTTGCTGCAGCATTCCTATGAGGTGCTTACCCAGGGTGCCGATGTTGCACAGTACGTACAGGCAGGGTTGCTGAGCACCGCCTATTTTGCAGTGGCCTGGGTGTCGCACACACTGGCCAAATACGCCATCGCCAGCGAAAAGCTGGCCGCCCTGCGCGGCGTGGATCTGGCCAACATGGCGGAAGCCAACCGGCTGGTGATCCAGGACATAGCGGATGGCGTGCTGGTGGTGGACGAGCGTGGCGTGATCAGGCAGCACAATCCGAGCGCGGAGCGCTTGCTGGGATACGCGTTCCCGTCCGCGGGCGGCGTCACGCTGGATGAATGCATACCCCTGTTGGCGGGGCAGTTCGCCGCCTGGCGGCAGAACTATTTGCGCGGGCCCGAGGTGCTGCGCTTACCGGTCACCAATCGCCAGGCACGTGTGCGTTTCCTGCCGGTGCAGCGCGAGGGCTTCTGGGGTGCAGTGCTGTTCCTTGAGGATATGCAGCGCGTGCAGGCGCAGGCCCAGCAGATCAAGCTCGCGGCGCTGGGGCGCCTGACCGCCAACATCGCCCACGAGGTGCGCAACCCGCTGTCATCAATCAGCTATGCCACCGAACTATTGCTGGAGGAAAAACACGACCCGGCGCAAGCGCGGCTGTTCCAGATCATTATGGACAATACTGCCAGGCTGAATCGCATCGTGCAGGATGTGATGCAACTGAACCGGCGTGACCGGGTGCAGGCTGAATCTTTGCGCCTTGCCGACATACTGCCCGGCTTTGCCGTGGAGTTGTGCCAGTCCGAACACGTGATGCAGGATATTTTTCATGTTGAGACGGCACCGGATTGCATGATTAATTTTGATCGCGGCCATCTTGACCAGGTACTGTGGAATTTGTGCCGCAACGCCTTGCGTTATTGCCGTAAACAGGCGGGCAGTGTGCAATTGCATGCCTGGCGCTCCGATGAGGGCAGGGTAGTGCTGGAGATTGTCAACGATGGCCCTGCCATTGCTCCGGACGTTGTTCAGAAATTATTTGAACCGTTTTTTACCACATCAGCCGGCGGCACCGGACTGGGGTTGTATATCGCACGTGAATTATGCGAAGCCAACGGCGCGTTGCTTGAATATGTGCCGCAGACGGCGGGAGGAGCGTGTTTTCACATCGTGTTTGGGAGATGAGATGAATACTGACAAACAGCCCGCCGCCGCGCGCGTGCTGGTGGTGGACGATGAGCCGGATATATTGGAGCTGCTCGAGCTTGCGCTGGTGCGCATGGGATTGCTGGTTGAGCATGCAACCAATGTGCGCGAGGCCTTGCAACAGATAGACAGCAAACACTATGACCTGTGCCTGACCGATATGCGCCTGCCGGATGGCGATGGATTGGAAGTGGTGCGGCACATCGTTGCGCGTAATATGAATCTGCCGGTCGCGGTGATTACCGCGCATGGCAACATGGAAAATGCGATTTCCGTGCTCAAGGCCGGCGCTTTCGACTACCTGTCCAAACCCGTCGCGCTGGAGCAGTTACGCGCCCTGGTCAAGGCTGCGCTCAAGCTGCCGCAGCCATCCGCCGCTGTGCGGGATGGCGTGCGCACGCTGCTGGGTCGTTCCCCGGCCATGGAAAAGGTGCGCGACCTGATCGAGCGTGTCGCACGCAGCCAGGCCCCGGTGCATATCAGCGGAGAATCGGGCAGCGGTAAGGAACTGGCGGCACGCCTGATCGTGGAAAAAAGCGCCCGGCGCGACCAGCCCTTCATCGCGGTGAACTGCGGCGCGATTCCGGAAACACTGATGGAAAGTGAATTTTTTGGCTACCGCAAGGGCGCTTTCACCGGAGCGGAGCATGACCGCGACGGCTTTTTCCAGGCGGCCAATGGGGGCACCCTGTTCCTCGATGAGGTAGCCGACTTGCCACTGTCCATGCAGGTGAAGCTGTTGCGCGTCATCCAGGAGAAGAAAGTGCGCAAGGTGGGCGCTACCCAGGAGGAGACAGTGGATGTTCGCATCATCAGCGCCACCCACCATGCGCTGGCGGAGCGGGTACAGCAGGGCAAGTTCCGCCAGGATCTGTATTACCGCCTGAATGTGATTGCCTTGCACATGCCGCCGCTGCGCGAAATGTGCGATGACATCGCGGATATCGCCAACCAGTTGCTGGCGCGCCTGCGCAACGGTGTGGCGGTTGAGTTTGCCCCGGAATCCCTGCAGGCATTGTGCCATCACAATTTTCCGGGCAATGTGCGCGAGCTGGAAAACATCATTGAGCGCGCTCTGGCTTTGTGTTCGGATGGCATCATTACGCCAACCGATTTGCAGCTTGCGCCTGCCGACACAGGTGTGCCGGCAGGCAAACCGGATGCGGTTGGCAAAATTCCGCTTACCGATTATCTGGATGGCATCGAACGCGCAGCCATTCTGGATGCGTTGCAACAGACCGGCTTCAATCGCACCGCCGCAGCCAAGATACTGGGTATAACTTTCCGGGCCTTGCGTTACCGCATGGGGCGGCTTGGCATAAACGGCAAGGATGAGTAAGCAATGAAGGTAGGCGCAACCGGCTGGCTCAGTGGAGTGCGCAGGATTGCTTCGCCCAACTGCGACGCCCGGCCGCCCGGCACCGCAATAGCGCTATTGGTCATCCACAACATCAGCTTGCCGCCAGGCGAATTTGGCGGCGAGGCAATCGCACAGTTGTTTACCAATACCCTGGATACTGAAACGCATCCTTACTACGCGCAGCTTCAGGGCGTAAGGGTTTCCGCCCATTTCCTTATCCGGCGCAATGGTGAGATCGTCCAGTTCGTGCCCTGCAGCAAGCGTGCCTGGCATGCGGGTGTCTCCTTATGGCAAGGGCGTTCTGGCTGCAATGATTTTTCCATAGGAGCGGAACTGGAGGGCAGCGACTACGTGCCGTTCAACGACCGGCAATATGCCGCGCTGGTGCGGCTTACGCGGCTGCTGCAGCGCACCTACCCGATCCGCGCTATCGTCGGGCATGCCGATATCGCGCCGGGGCGCAAAACCGATCCCGGCCCTTGTTTTGACTGGCCGCGCTACTTCGCCACGCTCTGACGAATTTCTCCCCACAAAGCGATGCTGTGTTTGCGCTAAAGACACGCACCCATTACTGACACACAGGAAGCTGGCACAGCCGCATGCGGAGTTGGCAACATGGCCGAAGAATCAGCAAATACGCGCTCTCACGAGGAATGCCCATGCTAAAAATCGCACAATTTTGTTAAAAGATCTGGGCGCATTTCGCTCGGCTGATGCTGAACCAGAAAAATTATCTAGACCGAAATATTGCTTGCATATTTTTTTTTATGTACTACAATTAGCACAAATCAGGGAACGAAGCTACTATATATAGTGGTTTTGGGTTTTTCGGGTTAAACCAGCCCCAGGCAATCTAGAG
>JAGWMH010000181.1 GCA_028871775.1 Betaproteobacteria bacterium | reverse complement strand
GGCGACCTCGACAGCCCGGGTGCCTGTAACGCCCATGTGGATACGGCCCGTGCGCTGCTGGACTGGCTGGGAGAAAAACCGGCAGCCATCGCGCATGACCTGCACCCGGATTTTCATTCGACCCGCTTCGCTGCGCAGCTTGCAGCAGAGCTGGGCGTGCCGCTCATCGCAGTGCAGCATCATCATGCGCACATCGCGGCGATAACTGCCGAGCATCGGCTGGATGAACCGGTGCTGGGCTTGGCGCTGGATGGCGTCGGCCTCGGCAGCGATGGCACTGCATGGGGCGGCGAGTTGTTGCGCGTGGAAGGCACGGCATTCGAGCGTGTCGGCCATCTGCGCCTGTTGCCGCTGCCTGGCGGCGACCGTGCGGCGCGCGAGCCCTGGCGCATGGCGGCGGCAGTGCTGCACGAACTGGGGCGCAACGAGGAGATCGCGCAACGCTTTGCCAATGAGCCCGCGGCAATGACCGTGGCAACGATGCTGCAACGCGGCCTGAACTGTCCGCGCACCTCCAGCATGGGGCGCGTGTTCGATGCCGCCGCCGGGCTGCTCGGCCTGTGCCACAAGATGGAATTCGAGGCGCAGTCTGCCATCGCGCTGGAGCAGGCGGCAACGCATTACATTGCCGCGCATGGCATGCCGCAACCAGCGGACTACGGCTGGCATATTGATGCGGCAGGCCAGCTCGACCTGCTGCCCTTGCTTGCGCTGCTGGCTGGCGAACACGATACGGAATATGGCGCGGCAGTTTTCCATGCCACGCTGATCGCCGCACTCGCCGATTGGGTGGCGCAGGCGGCACAGCACAGCGGAATAAAAACCATCGCCTGCGGCGGTGGGTGCTTTTTCAACAAGCTGCTGTCGGCAGGTTTGCACGAACGGCTTGAGGGCACAGGTTTGAATATGCTCACGGCAAAGCTGGTTCAGCCGGGCGACACGGCCATTGCGCTGGGCCAGGCATGTGTGGCTGCGCAGCTTTTGGCCCGGGATGCCTCTGGCCGTCCCTCGAAACTCGCCGCAAGCGGCTCGTTTTGTCAGGGCGAGTCAGGTATATTGCGCACGTCATTGCGAGCCGCGTAGCGGCGTGGCAATCCACAAGGTTTCCGGGGAATGCCGCATGGAACTGGACTGCCGCGGCCTTGCGGCCTCGCAGCGACAATATACGAGCTGCTCCGTTCAAAGGAACGGATTGTGCCGACACGCTCGGCCTGCTTAATGGATTATCTGGATTTATGAGGAAATGCGATGCGTAAAGTTACTCTTATGATGTTGCTGGCTGTTGTGAGCAATGGTGCGCTGGCGGAATGGATAAATGTTGCCAGCAATAAAAATACTACCATCTACGTCGACCCCGCCACCGTTCAAAGAAATGGCAATATGGCGACGATGTGGCACATGACTGACTATAAGACGCCCAGTAAAGACATGGGGGAAGAATATCTATCGACGAAGGATCAAAATGAGTATGACTGCAAGGAAGTGAAAGTGAGGAGGCGCGCTTCCTCCCAGCACTCCAAGAATATGGGCGGCGGCAAAGTGGTATACAGCGACACTTATACTACGAGGTGGAAGCCAGTCCCGCCTGACAGCGGCATCGAAATTTTGTGGAAATTCGCCTGTTTGAAGAAGTAGGCGCCTGCGATTTTCTCACGGCCTAGCGTTGCAGCCAGCGTAGCTGGCACTACCTGGTTTGTTCCCGCACCAAGAATGGCTCTGAGCCGCTCCCCCTTTGCTTACCCCTTCCTTACTGCCCGCGGCTGGCCGGATCTACACCGGCAAAGGTGAGAAAATCGGTCATGTGGAAGTCATCAGGGTTGCCTGTCCTGGTGGGTAGCGTGGGTTGCCAGTGCGGCTGGACGTTCACATAGGAGTTCGGATCAGTCTGGAGCAGGCCGATGATCACCTCGCCAACGATTCTTCCGCCCACCTGCCCCAGATGCAGGCCATCCTCCATGAGCTCGGCTTCCTTGAGGATGTAGTACCAGAGCGGCGTGGAGACATCAAAGGACGGATGGATGTTCCGCAGCTCCGCCAGATCTTTTCGGCTCAGCACGGGCGCGCCCATTTGGCGGGCGATGGCCTGACCGGATGGCAGTTGCCAGTTCAGGTGCCGGAGCAGATTGCGCTGCGCAAGCGAGGTGGGCGGGTTGCCATCCGGGATAGCCTGAAGCGGCACATTGAAGAGTGGGGTGGAGATCTTCGTGTCGATCTTCTTGTTCGGTTTCAGCGCCCCGTCTCCGAAGTCGAAGAACGTCTGCCATCCAATGAAGCGCCGCATCGCCCTCGCACCTCCGCGCAGATCATTGGGGTCTGGCTTCCCCTCCTGCGAAGGATCGAAGATCATCCCGAAGAAGGGCTGCCCACTGTCGCCTGCCAAATTGGCCCGGTAGGAGGGCCGCACCATGCTGTGCCCAAAACGAGTGCCGGTCTGGAACTCGACCGGGATGAACGCCTGATCCTTGTAGGGGGTGTAATATTTACGCCCATTCGCCAGGATGTCGCTCACCATCGGCTGCCCCACGAAGAGCGGAAGGAATTCGTGGAGGATCATCCATTGGTAGTGCCAGGTGGTGAGCCGGCGGGCCTCGCGGAATGCGTCTTCGTTCGAAATGGACGGGTTCTGCGATCTGACCAGATCCACCGCCTTGTTGTGGAAGAGGAGGAAGGCGGCGTGCAGGCCGGCGATTATCATGTGCTCATCGTTACGCGGGTCGGCGATGATCGCCGTGTTGTTTTCGTCGCGTGGCAGATCCTCAAACAGGCCGCCACTTTCAATCCTGAATTTGATCCTGTCGTTCGGGTCGTACAGGGTTGGCGATCCGTCCGGCCCATCGCCGTAGACCGAATCGAGGTCGAAAAATGGACTGCGGACGTTCGGCGCAGTCTCCGGGCGTGTGGGTTGTCCCAACGGAGACGCAGGATCAAAGGTCATGTCGTGGTCCAGAAACTGGCCCATGAACGTGGTGCCGGCTGTATGAGCGGGGTTATTCGGGTTGTTAAGGCTGAGGAGGGGATCGGCAATGAGGGCTGTGGGCCCCGCACCCAGATCATCCCTGGCATCGATCAGACCGCCGGGCTTGCCCAGCTCCATTAGTGCCGCCCGCACAATATCGCTTGGCGGAGCAAAAGGTGGCAGATTCTGGAACATGCGGCCGAACCGGCCCGGCTGGGTTTGATCGGGCGATGCCGCCTGCGCTTCCCTGCCGAGGAAACCATCTGTCATTACAGCGACGATCGTGATTGCGGCAACGACGAAAAACGCTCTATCAAGGCTCTTGAAAACCCGGCGGTAACTAGCGCATTCTGTGCGTTCGTAATGCAATTTTGGGATCATGAGCGTAACCCTCCGATATTGCATATTACTGCAATTCCAAGCCTGAGAAACTCTGGTCGCTCTGCGCCATATTTTACCCAACCTACGACTGCCTGATGTCCCGGTGCCTGCACAAATGCCTCGGCGTCCAGGCATGGGGCGTCTTGTGCACGAACTGGTAGCGGGCATAGTGATAACTCGGATCGAACCCGTAGAAGTTGCGCCGCATCTCGACCAGTTCGGCTTCGCGGTACAGCACCAGAGGCTTGATTGATTCGTCACGCTGGCGTGCTCCGGTTTTAGCGGCGAGGCGTTCGCCATAGTCCGGCATAGCGGATAATTCCAGGGCGCGCTGTTTCACCTCGTTGCGGAAAGATTCCATATCCGTCCCAAAACATGCATCGACGATGCCCATGCGCCGCGCCTGTTCCGCGCCGAGCGGAAGACGGTTCTGCATGATGCCCTGCGCCTGCTCCGCGCCCACGCGTTTCGGCAGCGTGTAGCTCCACAACTCCGAACCATAGAGGTTGCCCATGTTCTTGTAGTGCGGGTTGAGCACGATGCCCGGCCTTGCCCAGACCAGATCGGCAGCCAATGCCAGGAATGCGCCGCCCGCCCCGGCGTTGCCCGCGAGCGCCGCGATGGTCAGGTGGCTGGTGGTCCTGATGATGGCCTCGGCCAGGTCGTCCATGGCCTGGATATTGTTCCAGGATTCATCCGCCGGGCTGTCGGCCGCTTCTATCAGGTTGAGGTGTATCCCGTTCGACCAGAAGTCCTCGCCCCCCATCAGCACGATGACCCGTGTCGGGCGCGCGCAGGCCTTGCGGTAGGCCGCAAGCAGCAGGCGGCATAGCTCGGTGGACATGGCGCCGTTGTAGAAATCGAAATACAGATAGCCGACGCCATCCGCTTCCTCATAGCGGATGCCGTCCGCGCCGGCATTATCCAGGAGCGGAAGGCTCGCCGACTCGGCAGCAAAAGCAA
>JAGWMH010000180.1 GCA_028871775.1 Betaproteobacteria bacterium | reverse complement strand
AAAAAAACAAGCCCGGTAGAGAATCCGGTTCACACAAAATTTGCGTGGGCGGGCGATGCTGATTTTATCCCCCCCGGAACAGGCGAAAGTGCGGCAACGTGCAAAATGCTTGCGCCTGCTGCCTCCCGGGCAGATGATCTTAAACCCCTGCTGGGAGGATTTCTTGAGGTGCTCATCGGCACGGTACAGGCGACCGCCGGAGTAGTTCGGATACTGCCCCCACATGGCCAAACCCTGCACATCATCAGCTCGGTCGGCTTGCCCGCCGAAATGCTTGAAGCCGGGAGTATCGTTGACCTGGATTGTGAAGTACGCGGCAAAGCGGCAATTGGGCGCGGCATTTATTCATCCGACATCAGCGAGTGCATGATACGGCAGGGTTGCCGCAATTTCAGTTGTCAGTTTAAATCGACGATTGCCGCCCCGCTTGAGAGCCATAGCTCCCCTGAAAGCCCATTCGGAATTCTCACCCTGTTTTTCAATACACCGCAAGAAACATCTGTTCGTGCCTCGGCAACCGTACTGACATTTGCCAGGCTGCTCAGTGCCATCATCGAACATAACAAATTAAGTCGCGAGGTTAAACGGGCCGACCTGATTGCCGAACGGCAATCGATTGCCAACGAGATTCATGACTCATTGGCACAGACCCTGGTCTATGCGCGGATGCGCACGAGCTTGCTGATCGAATCCATGCGGGCACGCAATGAACTCATGGCAGCCAAATATGCGCACGATATTGATGAGGCTTTGGAGAGCGGCCAAAAAGCAGTCCGGGAACTGATCGCCGACTTTCGCTGCACGATGGATCCGTCAGGACTGCTGCATGCCCTGCAAACCCTGACCGAGCAATTTTGTCACCGAAATGACATTGCGCTTGAATATGTCAATCGGGCAGCCGATCTCGAATTACCCCTCGAACACGAAATTCAGGTGTACCACATCGTGCAGGAAGCGCTGGCCAACATTGCCACTCATTCCGGCGCGACCCATGCCCGCCTGATTGTGGATTACATCCGCGATTACTATGTCTTTACCATCGAGGATAACGGCAGAGGAGGGGAGACTTTCACGCCGGTTGAAGGGCACTATGGGATAATGATCATGCGCGAGCGCGCGCAACGCATCGGTGGCGAAATAAAAGTAGAAAGCTCAAAGGGTTTTGGCACACGCGTGCAATTATTTTTTCCTGCGCCATTGTCAGGCTGGAGAGCGGCTAATGAGTGAAAAGCTGAAAATTGTCCTGGTTGACGATCAGAACCTGTGCCGGAGCGGATTGAGTGAACTGCTCGCCAGTTGCTATGGCTTTGCTGTCCTTGGCGCAACAGGCGACCTCGATGGGCTGCGCGTGCTATTGCACGAACAACCCGATCTGTTAATTATGGATTTGCGCATGAAGCCGCTGGACGGCTTGGCCATGCTTGAACAAATTCGCCGGGAAGGCTGCTCGATACCCGCGGTTATCCTGACCATGAGCGATTCCGAGGTTGACCTGACCAACGCGATACGCGCCGGCGTGCGCGGCTATCTGCTCAAAGACATGGCCCCGGAAGATGTGGTTGATGCCATTCGACGGGTTGCGGCCGGCGAGCTGGTAGTCGCTCCCACCATGACCATCAAAATGATCGACATGCTGCGCGGTGACCAACGGGGACAAGAACCGAAAAGCTCCCTCAAATTACTCACCGAGCGCGAGCGTGAAATCCTGCAACTGCTGTCGCGCGGGGAAAGCAACAAAGCCATCGCCCAAACGCTGGCGATCAGCTATGACACCGTAAAACAGCATGTTCGCCATATTTTGAACAAGCTCAATTTGTCTTCCAGGGTTAAAGCGGCGGTCTTATTTACAACCGAACAAAACACTCCCAAGAACGGTGATGCGCCGCCGCGCTAATAATAACGGTGCGTTGTCATATCCAGCTGGATACCCCTTCAAATAATAAGCCCCGGCCATTTAGCCGGGGCTTTTTTCTGTTACAACCCGAACGTCCAGCTTACTTGTGCACGCCCAGCTTCTGGCGCCAGCCGGGATACAGCTTGTCGGCGTCTTTCGGGAACGATTCGAAAGCGCGGGCAAACTCTTTATGCTGCTTTGCCCATTCGATCGGGTCGGCGCCGGCCTTCCAGCATTCATAGGCCTGGCGCAGCGATTTGGCACCCGCGGCAGGGCTGTCGATGTGGCCGTAGGAGCCGCCGCCGGCGGTGTTGATCACGTTGCCGTGGCCCAGATTTTCGAAGAAGCCCGGCAGGCGCAGCGCGTTCATGCCGCCGGAGATGATCGGCGTGGTCGGCTTCATGCCGTACCATTCCTGATGGTAGAACGGGCCGGTGCAGGAATCGCGCTCGATCATGTAGGCGATGATGCGGTCGTCCTTGCCGCCTTCCATCTTGCCGTAGCCCATGGTGCCGACGTGGATGCCGGAAGCGCCTTGCAGGCGCGACATCTTGGCCAGCACGAACGCGGTGTAGCCGCGCTTCGAGGAAGGCGAGGTAATCATGCCGTGGCCGGCGCGGTGGTAATGCAGGAACTGGCCGGGGTACTGGCGGCGTGCGGTGGTAATCGCGCCGGGGCCGCCGACGAAACCATCCACCAGGAAGGCGACCTTGTCTGCATCCGGGCCGAAGGTCTCCAGAATGAAATCGGCGCGTGCGCACATTTCGTAGTGGTCGTCCGCGGTGATGTTGGCGGAGAACAGCTTGGCCGCGCCGGTTTCGTCCTGCGCGCGTTTCATCGAGTCATACACCAGCGGGATGGTTTTCTTCAATGGCGAGAACACCTGGTTGCCTTGCGGCTCGTCGTTCTTGATGAAGTCGCCGCCCAGCCAGAATTGGTAGGCGGCGTGCGCGAACGGCTCGGGGCGCAGGCCCAGCTTGGGCTTGATGATGGTGCCGGAAATATAGCCGCCGTTTTCCACCGGGCGGCCGAGGATGCGCCACATGTCGGAAATGTTCTTGGCGGGGCCGTCGAACAGTTGCAGCATGCGCGGCGGCATGTAGAAGTCCTGCATCTGCGAGTTTTTGACATCGGCCATGCCCTGATTGTTGCCGATGCACAGCGTCAGGAATGAAACCAGCATGGCGCGGCCGTCGGTGATATTGCGGTCGAACAGGTCGATCGGGTAGGCGATCTTCATGATCCCCTTGGCCTCGTCGATGAAATATACCAGCGCATCCACGCCCTTGGTGAAATCATCGGTGGTGCACACTTCCACGTTGGTGCCGGTGGAGGATTCGGCGGCAAAGTGTGCGGCGGCTTCCAGATAGCCGTGGCCTGCGGCGGGCTCCATGGTGTAAGCCACCAGCACATGGTTGCCGCCCCTGATCAGATCTTCCTCTTTCAGGCTGAGGTCGGCATAACGGTTCGATTGGTCCATTTCTTTCTCCCGGTTGATGAACAATATGAATTGCGATGGGGCGCACTATAAAGCCGCACAATCATAAATAACAGTCAGACTTTTTTATTAAAACCATAAGTAACGCTTATGTATTGGTGTAGAATGCTCTCACCATGTTTCATGTCACTTTACGCCAGTTGCAGGTATTCGAAGCCGTCGCGCGGCAGCTGAGCTACTCGCGCGCGGCCAAGGCACTATACCTCAGCCAGCCGGCCGTTTCCATGCAGATCAAGCAGCTGGAAGAAAGCATCGGCCTGCCGCTGTTCGAGCAGATGGGCAAGAAAATTTTTCTCACCGAAGCGGGCAGTGAGCTGTTCCGGTGCAGTTGCGCCATCACGCAGCAGCTCGCGGATGCGGATATGCTGTTCAGTGAAATGAAGGGGCTGGAGCATGGCCGCCTGAACATCTCCGTGGTCAGCACGGCCAACTACTTCACTCCGCAGCTGCTGGCCAAATTCTGCCAGCGCCATCCCAGCATCAATGTCACCCTGAGCGTGGCCAACCGCGATGCGGTGCTCAAACAGCTCGCCGACAATGCCACCGACCTCGCCATCATGGGCCAGCCGCCGGAGGATGCCGAAATGCTGGCGCAGCAATTCATGAAAAACCCGCTGGTGGTGATCGCGCCTCCCAACCATCCTTTGTGCAAACTGAAACGCATCAAACTCAAGCGGCTTGAACAGGAAACTTTCCTGCTGCGTGAACAAGGCTCGGGCACGCGCGGCGCGATGGAACGCTTCTTCGCCGGGCATGGCATCAAGTTCCACGCCGGGATGGAGATGGGCACCAATGAGGCGATCAAGCAAGCGGTACAGGCAGGCATGGGGCTGGGCATACTCTCGCTGCACAGCGCAGAACTGGAGCTGGAGACCGGGCGGCTGGTCGTGCTCAACGTGGAGCACTTCCCCATC
>JAGWMH010000179.1 GCA_028871775.1 Betaproteobacteria bacterium | reverse complement strand
GGCGGCGGCGGCTTGTTGACCGATGATCTGCTGGATCTGCGCGTCAAAGGCGCATTGCCGCGTATGGAGGTGCTGCAGCAGGCTGTGGAGGAGCACGGCGTCAATTTCATGGCATGCATATGCGCCATCTGCAAGGCGCAATTCACCAAGGTGATGCCTATTTACGGATTCGACAGAAAGATGGTTGGCGGAGTTCATCAGCTGGTCAGCAATGCGATCAGGCTAGGCAACAGATAAAGGAGGCAGGCAATGTCATCAGCAACCGAAACAACACAGAAAATCACGTTCCGCCGCTACAAAGACGGAGACAACAAGGTTCGCAGATTAAACCAGAAAATTTTCCAGGCGAGCCATACGTACAAATGTCCGACCTACATTCAATCCACCCCGCCTTGCCAGGCCAGTTGCCCATCGGGCGAGGATATTCGCGGTTATCTGGCCATCGTGCGCGGCACGGAAAAGGTACCAGTTGGAGCCGATGGCAAGCCGATCATGCCCGCGCCGGAATATGCCTGGCGGCGTTTGACCGAGGCCAACCCTTTCCCTTCGGTCATGGGACGCGTCTGCCCAGCGCCTTGCGAATCGGGCTGCAACCGCAACGAGGTGGATGATCACGTCGGCATCAACTCGGTGGAGCATTTTCTGGGTGAATACGCGATTGCCAATAAACTTGCCTACCGTAAAACGGCAAAGCCAACCGGCAAAAAAGTAGCGCTCATCGGCGGCGGCCCGGCCAGCCTGTCCTGCGCCTATCAACTGGCGTTGAAGGGGCATGAGGTGACGGTGTTTGACGAACACGAACATCTCGGCGGCATGATGCGCTACGGCATTCCCGGTTTCCGCACCCCGCGCGCTGTTCTGGATGCCGAAATTCAGCGCATCCTTGATCTGGGCGTGAAGGCCCGTTTGCAGTGCCGTGTCGGCAAGGACATCACACTGGCAGAAATTCGCGAGGATTTTGATGCCGTGTTTCTCGGCATGGGGGCGCAATCGGGCCGTGCCTTGCCCATAGCGGATAGCCAAGCACCGAATGTGGTAACGGCGACTGCTTTCCTCAAAGCCTTTAACGATGGCCGACTGCAGCATGTCGGCAAACGCGTGGTAGTCGTGGGTGGCGGCGACACCTCGATCGACGTAGCGACCGTGGCGCGCCGTCTCGGCCATATTGAACATGCCAAGCCGACCGATGCCGAGCATGCCATCGCCGGGCGCATGGCGCACGACGTGGCAAAAATTTCGTCCAAGCAGGGTGCCGAAGTGACGCTCACCTCCATTTTCGGCATCGACAAGATGCAGGCCAACAAACACGAGATCGAACAGGCGCTCGCCGAAGGCATCGAAATCCGCGGCAGCCTGGCGCCCGTCGGTATCGTGCGCGGTGCGGATGGACGCGCCACGGCATTGCGTGTCAGCCAGTGCGAAGCGAAGATGGCGGGCGGCAAACTGGAAGTCAAAATTATTGAAGGAACCGAACAGGATATTCCGGCCGACCTGATCGTGTCCGCGATTGGCCAGGCGGTGGACTTTGCCGGGCTGGAAGAATTCAACAATGGAAAGGGCGCAGTATCGACGGATCGCAACTACCTGGTTGCCGGGCAGAAGGGCGTATTCGCGGGTGGCGACGTCATACGCCCGCACCTGCTGACTACGGCCATCGGCCACGGCGCCATTGCGGCGGATGGTATTCACGACTACCTGAGCGGCCGGAATTTGGAAAAGCGCGCCAAGATCGACGTGCATCAATTCGACCTGATGCGCAAGATGGCGGAGAAGGGGCTGGAAATAAAAGAGGCACACGAGCCGATGCGCGGTACATACAGTTCCAACATGGCCGTGCACAACTTCGACAACCGCTCCGACCGTTATATCATCCCGCATGACAAGCTGTTCCTCGGACACTTCTCTTATGTGCCGCGCAACCAGCGCGACATTGTCACGCTCAGCAAGGAGACCGCGCTTGGCAACTTCGAAGAACGCCTGATCGTGCTCGGCCAGGAAAAAGCGGCTGCCGAGGCAAAACGTTGCATGAGCTGCGGATTGTGTTTTGAATGCGACAACTGCGTGGTGTATTGCCCGCAGAACGCCGTGTATCGAGTCAATAAAAACCAGGCAACGACCGGGCGCTATGTGGATACCGATTACAACAAATGCATCGGCTGCCATATCTGCTCGGATGTGTGCCCGACGGGTTACATCCAGATGGGTCTGGGCGAGTAAGCGATGTCAAGACTGTTCGCGCTGCTGGCTGTGCTCTTCTGCCTGAGTGCTTCTGCGGGAGCTACGGAAAGCTTGCTTGCGCCCAAGCTCGACATCGGCAAGGGTGGTCAGTGTGTGGAAGACCCGCAGTGGATGCGTAAAAATCACATGCATGTGCTCATCCGCCAACGCGATGAAACAGTGCGTAAAGGCATGCGCGACGGAAAATACAGCCTGAAAAATTGTATCGAGTGTCATGCCAGCCTGCGCGACAACAGCGTAATCGGCCGCGATGACAGCTTCTGCCGGGGATGTCATCGCTATGAAGCGGTAAAAATAGATTGCTTTGAATGCCATTCCGGCAAACGGAAATCCGCCTGGGTGCAGAGTAAATGAGCGACATCAACGCACAGCGCAGACAATTCCTGAAAACCTCGGCGGGGCTGGCAGCGGTTGCCATTGCTCCGGGGATGCTGCTGTTCGAAGCGGCGCACGGCAAATCCGATGCCGTTTCCAGCAAGGTGCGTTGGGGCATGTTGATCGACACCGCAAACTGCACCGACGGATGCAGCGATTGCGTGGCCGCATGTAACAGGGAAAACGGCCTGTCCGGCGGGACAAGCCCGACCGACTCGCAGTGGATGCGGAAAGTCGAGCTCAAGGACATGCGCGGTGGCCGTACGCTGTCGCTGCCGATGATGTGCCAGCATTGCGAGCATCCTCCCTGTGTGGATGTCTGCCCGACTGGAGCTTCCTTCAAACGCGCTGACGGCATTGTGCTGGTTGACAGGCATCGCTGCATCGGCTGCCGCTACTGCATGATGGCCTGCCCGTACAAGGCGCGTTCTTTCGTGCATGAACCGCTGCACGACCAGAACCCCGATGTGCCGCGCGGCAAGGGCACGGTGGAAAGCTGCACGATGTGTGCGCAGCGCATTGACCGCGGCCAGCAACCCGCCTGCGCCGAAGCCTGCCCGAACAAGGCAATCCTGTTCGGCAACCTCAACGATCCTGACAGCGAGATTGCCAGAAGAATACGCACCGTCGCATCCGTTCAGGTGCGGGCCGACCTCGGGCTCAACACCGCTATCCGTTACCAGGGGTTATAGATCAAATGCCCAGACTATCTCCGATGCAGTTTAAGAACCGCCTGTTCTGGGCGCTGATCGCGGCGGGCGGTTTGGTCGTGCTGCTGGGATTGTTCGCCGCACATCTGATGGAAGAACACGGCCATATCATCACCGGCATGAACAACCAGATCGTCTGGGGCCTTCCGCATGTATTCGCCATTTTCATGATTGTTGCCGCCTCTGGAGTGCTCAATGTGGCCTCCATCGGCTCGGTCTTTGGCAAGCCCGTGTACAAGGCCAGGGCGCCACTGTCGGGCCTGCTCTCCATAGCATTGCTGGCGGGCGGGCTGACCGTGCTGATGCTCGACTTGGGACGGCCGGACCGGGTGATAGTCGCCGCGACCAACTACAATCCGACCTCGGTGTTCGCCTGGAACGTCCTGCTCTATTCCGGGCTGTTTGGCCTGGTGAGTGTTTATCTCTGGACCATGATGGAACAGCGCATGAATCCCTGGTCCAAATCCGCTGGCTTGGCGGTGTTTGCCTGGCGGTTCATTCTTACCACCGGCACCGGCCTGATCTTCGCCTTTCTGGTTGCCCGCCAGGCTTATGGTTCGGCCTTGCTGCCGCCCATGTTCATCGTGATTTCCTTTGCCTGGGGATTGGCGGTTTTCCATGTTGTTCAGTCGGCCCTTTACGCCTGGAATGGAAAGGAACACGCTCCAGACATCGTAAAACGCATGGGAAATCTGCTGGGGATTTTCGTGCTGGCCGCCCTTTATCTTGTCGCGGCCTATCATTTGACCAACTTGTATTTTGCGCACCAGTCCGGTTTCGAGCGATTTATCCTGGTTGACGGCGGCCTTTACCCCGGGCTCTTCTGGTGGGGTTACGGCTTGCTCGGCAACCTGCTGCCACTGGTACTGATCTTTCATCCTGGCCTGGGCAAGACCAGGAGCGTGGCAGCCGCATCGCTGCTGGTCATTCTGGGCGGATTCGCGCTGCTCTACGTGTTCGTCATCGGCGGCCAGGCTTATCCGCTGT
>JAGWMH010000178.1 GCA_028871775.1 Betaproteobacteria bacterium | reverse complement strand
CAAGGCAAGGGCGAATTCATTCGCCCGTTTTGTGCCATTCCGTGCGGATAAATCCGGCATCTACAGTTATACGGACAAGTTCTTAGCCTTGGGAATATCCCATGAAAAAGTGTTCCTGCCGGAAATTATTTACGTGATGCATAGTCCAGCGCGATTCCCGCGAATACTGCCGCACCCAGCCAGTTGTTATGCAGAAAAGCCTTGAAACAGGCCTCGCGCTGGCGTCCGCGAATCAGCGTGTAATGGTAGGCCGCAATCCCGGCTGCGATCAGCAGGCCGAAGTAATAGGCCATACCCAGATGCAGCGTGTTGCCGGCCAATGCGAGGATCAACAGGGTGGCGGCGTAACAGAACATTACCGCGAGCACATCGTATCGGGCAAAAAACAATGCGGAGGAATGGATGCCGAGGCGGATGTCGTCGTCGCGATCCACCATCGCATACTCGGTGTCATAGGCGATCGCCCAGAACACGTTAGCCAGCAGCAACCACCACGCCACCCCCGGAACTTTACCGAGTTGCGCGGCGAAGGCCATCGGGATGCCGAAGCCGAACGCGATGCCGAGATAGGCTTGCGGGATGGCGAAGAAACGCTTGGTGAACGGGTAACTGGCGGCGAGGAACAGGGCAGGGATGGACAACAACAGCGTCAACCCGTTGAGCGGCAGAATCAGCAAAAGAGCGGCCAACGCCAGTCCTGCCGCCAGCCACAGGGCTTCGCGCGGGGCAACCTGTCCGCTGGTGATGGGGCGATCCCGGGTGCGTTTGACGTGCTTGTCAAAGTCACGGTCGGCATAGTCGTTGATGACGCAGCCTGCCGAGCGCATCAGGATCGTGCCGAGCGTAAAGATGGCGACAATGTGCCAGCGCGGATGGCCGTTGCCCGCGATCCATACGCCCCACAGCGTGGGCCACAGCAGCAGCAGGATGCCGATGGGGCGGTTGAGCCGGGCCAGTTTTATGTAAAGGCCGAGGCGTTCGCTTAAATTCATTTGTGTAATTTCAGAATACCCGGCAGGAATACTTCCGTCACCAGCAGCGGCGCGCCGTGCAGGGAAAACAGCGAGCGGCGCGCCCACAAACGTCCAGGCGCAGTATCCAGCACGGCAACCGCACCGCGGTAGAGCGCGTGGTGCGGCTTGAGCACCTTATAGTGCAGCGGCGCACGCTCCACCAGCGGATGAGCAAACAGCAGCGCCCCGAGCGGATGATTGCCCAGGCGCCGCAATGCGTGCCATGCGCCGCGCAAATGCTGTGGTGCAACCACGCTGTGCGCGAAGACCACCGGCATACCATCGGCATACAGGAGTACTTCGCGGGTGTAAATTTTTTGCCGGGGCGGCAGGCCGAGCAGCGCGGTTTCGTCGTATGCCGCAGTCGCCGGGCAATTGCGCACATTGCGCACACTGAAAGCGGCGCAGTGCTGCTGGATGCGCAGCGTGAGCGAACCATGGTCGCGCAGCCAGTGAGCATAGCCGGCTGCGGTGACGGGAAGAAAGCTTTGCCAGTATTGGTCAGGCATGCAGGTAATCATGCCTGTTTGCCATCCAGCGCTGCAAGTGCGCTTGCGCCGCCTCGGGAAAATCGCGCAGCATTTCGTCTGCGACGGCGCGTGCGCCGTTGAGCAAGGCCACATCTTCGCTGACGTCGGCAAAGCGCAGCATCGGCACGCCGCTCTGGCGCGCGCCCAGCAGTTCGCCGGGACCGCGCAGGCGCAGGTCGTGCTGCGCGATCTCGAAACCGTCGGTGTTTTCGTAAATGATTTTCAGCCGTGCGCGCGCCAGTTCCGACAGCGGCTGCTGGAACAACAGAACGCACATGCTGTGCGCTGCGCCGCGCCCGACGCGCCCACGCAACTGGTGCAATTGCGCCAGCCCCATGCGCTCGGCATGTTCGATCACCATCATGCCGGCGTTGGGCACATCCACGCCGACCTCGATCACCGTGGTGGCGACCAGCAGCTGCACCTCACCCGCCTGGAACGCCGCCATCACGCGCGCCTTCTCGGCGCTGTCCAGCCTGCCATGCACCAGGCCGACGTTGAGCTCCGGAAAAGCGGCGCGCAGTGCCTGATGCGTCTCGATTACGGTTTGCAGCTCCAGTGTTTCCGATTCGTCGATCAGCGGGCACACCCAATACGCTTGCTGCCCTGCCAGGCAGGCGTTGCGGACGCGCGCGAACACTTCCTCGCGCCGTGCGTCGCTGACCAGTTTGGTGATGATGGGAGTTCGCCCCGGCGGCAGTTCGTCGATTACCGATACATCGAGGTCGGCGTAATAGCTCATCGCCAGCGTCCGCGGAATCGGGGTTGCGCTCATCATCAATTGATGCGGCTCGCCGCACCCTCCGGGTGCAAGAGCCTCTGCGAGGCCCTTGCCGCGCAGCGCGAGGCGCTGCTGCACGCCGAACTTGTGCTGTTCGTCCACGATGACCAGCCCCAGTTTTTGAAACTCCACCTGCTCCTGAAACAGCGCGTGGGTGCCGATGGCAAGTTGCGTCTCGCCTTGCGCGATGCGCTCGGCAGCGGCCTGTTTGTCCTTTTTCTTCAGGCTGCCGGACAGCCACACCGGCGCGATACCGAGCGGTACGAGCCATGCGCTTAGCTTGAGATAGTGCTGCTCGGCAAGAATCTCGGTAGGCGACATCAGCGCCACCTGATAGCCGTTTTCCATGGCCTGCAAGGCTGCCAGCGCTGCGACTATGGTTTTGCCGCTGCCCACGTCGCCTTGCAGCAATCGTTGCATCGGGTGGGTCTGGTCAAGGTTGAGGCTGATTTCCCGCAATGCCTTTTGCTGGGCATGGGTCAGACGGAACGGCAGTGCCTGCAACAGTTGTTGTGTGTACCGCCCATGCGCGGGCAGGCGCGGCGCGATGCGGCCGCGCCGCTTGCGGTAGTGCAGGCGCATGGAAAGCTGCTGCGCCAGCAGTTCGTCGAACTTGACGCGCAGCCAGGCGGGATGGGTGCGTTCGGCAAGTGCTTCCCCGGCAATCTCCGGCGACGGGTTGTGCAGCAGTTTCACGCTGTCGGCAAAACCGGGCAACTTGAGCCGGTCAAGCAAGGCTAGCGGCAACGTGTCGGACAATTCCAGCTCGCTGAGCGCGGACTGAATCTGTTTGCTTAATATCGCCTGCGGCAGCCCGGCGGTGGTGGGATAGACCGGCGTCAGTGCCTGCTTGAGCGGCGTATCGTCGCCTGTGACACGGCACTTGGGGTGCACCATCTCCATGCCGAAGTAACCCATGCGCGCCTCGCCCAGCGCGCGGATTTTCCTGCCCATGGCGAGTTGTTTCTGCTGGCTGGGATAAAAATGCATGAAGCGCAGATGCAGCACGCCGCTGTCATCCTGCACTTGGCATATCAGGGTGCGGCGCGGGCGATACACGATTTCGCTGTGGATGATCTCGCCTTCCACCTGCGCGCTCATGCCGGGCGTAAGATCGGCGATGCGCTGCAACTGTGTTTCATCCTCATAGCGCAGCGGCAAATGCAGCACCAGATCGAAGCGGTTATGAATGCCGAGCTTTGCCAGCTTGGCCAGCGTGGTTTTGGAAATGTTTGCTGTGGTCACGTTGACAACGGCACGAACGTGCGGAACGGCACAACCTTCTCAATCCACCTTGTCAGCGGGAGGCTGCCCTTTAGTCCTGCAAGCACAGCACGCCGTCCATTTCTATCAATGCGCCGCGGGGTAGCGCCGAGACACCCATTGCCGCGCGGGCAGGGTAAGACTGGTGGAAATAGGTGGCCATGATTTCGTTTACCATGGTGAAATTACCCAAGTCCGTGAGGTAAACATTCAGCTTGACCACATCGTCCAGGCTGCCGCCGGCGGCAGTGGCGACCGCGCGCAGGTTCTGCAACACGCGGTGTATCTGTTTATCTATGCCCTCGACCATCTGCATGGTGCTGGGGTCCAGGCCGATCTGCCCGGATAGGTATACCGTGCCGTCCACCCGAATGGCTTGTGAATAAGTGCCAATAGCGGCAGGTGCATCCGGGGTTTGAATCATCATTTTGTTTGGCATGTCTGGCTCCTTATGCCGGGCTGGAGGCCCAATTCTAGTTAAGAACCGCTCTGGTTGAAAGAAGTGTTTTGTTGTAAATGAGAACCTGGAACTACTGGATTGGTCGTGTTGTCCGATTTTGGCCTAAAATTTCACGCGCCAGCGAGAGCGATGGACAGTGATGTTGCCTTATCTGTTACAATAAAAACCGTTCTGACATGGAGCAATGTCACTACTTACTTTGATGCTGATTGACCGTGCCGCTTGGCAGTATGCCAGTTGCTTGTTATTTCTGCGCCGGTCTATCCTGGAGCA
>JAGWMH010000177.1 GCA_028871775.1 Betaproteobacteria bacterium | reverse complement strand
CTTCGACAGGTTCAGGACAGGCTTATGAGAAAGTAGTGCGCATCACCCGCGCGCATCTGGAAGAAGACGCGGGCAAGTCGCTGCATGAGGATTTCCACGGCATGACCGGCATCGACCTCAACCGCGCCGGAACGCCGCTGCTGGAGATCGTGTCCGAGCCGGACATGCGCTCCGCCGCCGAAGCCGTGGCCTATGCCAAGGCGCTGCACACGCTGGTGCGCTGGATCGGCATCTGCGACGGCAACATGCAGGAAGGCTCGTTCCGCTGCGACGCCAATGTCTCGGTACACAAACCCGGCACGCCGTTCGGCACGCGCCGCGAGATCAAGAATCTCAACTCGTTCCGCTTCCTCGAACAGGCAATCAACTATGAGGCGCACTGGCAGATCGAGACGCTGGAGAACGGTGGCACAATACAACAGGCCACCGTGCTATTCGATCCGGACAGGGGCGAGACGCGCATGATGCGCACCAAGGAAGAGGCGCACGACTATCGCTATTTCCCCGACCCTGACCTGCTGCCGCTGAATATTTCGCCGCAGTGGAAGGACGCGGTGCGCGCCATGCTGCCAGAACTGCCGCAGGCCAAGCAGGCGCGCTACGTAAACGAGCTCGGACTCTCCGCCTACGACGCCAGCATTCTCACCGCCTCGCGCGAGATGGCGGATTTTTTCGAGACGGTGCTACATACCCTCTCCCCCTCACCTCAATCCTCTCCCGCAGGCGGGCGAGGAGGCGAACGTGAAAATCAATCTTCTATCTCTGCCAAGCTGTGCGCCAACTGGCTGATCGGCGAAGTCAGCTCCCAGTTGAACCGCGACGGCTTGGACATGGCGCAGTGCCCCATCAAACCAGAACAACTCGGCGGGATGCTCAGACGCATCGTGGATAACACCATCTCCAACTCAGGCGCGAAGGAAGTATTCCGCGCAATGTGGGCTGAAGGCGGCGATGCCGACGCGATCATCGAAGCCAAAGGATTGAGACAGGTCTCCGACAGCGGCGCAATCGAGGCGCTGGTGGACGAGATCATCGCCACCAATGCCGACAAGGTTGCCGAATACCGCAGCGGCAAGGATAAGCTGTTCGGCTTCTTCGTCGGCCTCGCGATGAAGGCCAGCAAGGGCAAGGCCAACCCGGCGCAGTTGAATGATGTGCTGAAGCGGAAGCTGGCGGGTTAGTGCGCCTCCGACAAATGCAATCGTTGCAGGGGCGCGATTCATCGCGCCCCTGCCGGATCGTCTGCGACTATTTCACCAAGCCTTCTGCCTTCATCGCCGCCTGCACTGTTTGCCGTGCTCCTACCCGCGCCATGTATTCCCTGAGTCTGGGGAACTGACTGAGATCGAAGCCGGTGAAGTTGCTCCAGTTCACCACCGTGAATAAGTACGCATCTGCCACGCTGAAGCCATCACCCATCAGATACGGCTTGTTCGCCAGCTGCGTTTCCACATAGCCCAGGCGCTTGTTGAGCAAGTTGCGCGCGTTGGTTTTCACTTCCTCCGCTGCAGCCTTGTTGAACAGCGGGCTGAATGTTTTATGAATTTCGGTACCGATGAAAGTGAGCCATTCCTGCAGGCGATAACGCTCCATCGTGCCGGCTTTAGGGGCCAGGCCGGAGCCGGGCTTCTGGTCGGCGATGTATTGCAGAATCGCGCCGCATTCGGTCAGTATGCTGCCATCATCCAGCCTGACAGCAGGCACGTAGCCTTTTGGATTGATCTGCATGAAATCGCCGCCGCCGGCAGTTTTCTTGGTGGCGAAATCCACTTTTTCAATTTCAAACGGCATGCCCGTTTCGTGCAGCGCAATATGCGAGGCCATTGAGCAGGCGCCGGGAGCGTAATATAGTTTCATGTGAACTCCTTGGTAAAAATGAATCGCGTCTGTTTTAATATCATGCCACGGAATTACAGCGCATGCAGTTTGCCGTTCGATGGCGCGCTTTGCCCGCCTGCTTCACCCAGCAATTCCTTGATGTCCAGTATCAACACGATCTCTCCTTCACCGGACAGGGCCGCACCTGCCACCCCCTTGGGGCGGTAGGTATCCAACGGCTTGACCACCACATCGTCGCGGCCAGTGAAACCGTCTGCCGAGAGGATGAAGCTGTTGCTGCCCGCCTGCATCAGCACGCCCACTCCCGGCATCCCGGCCTGCTCCCAGCCCATCAGGCTGGCCAATGACAGGACCGGCAGCACCTCATCGCGCACTACCATGGCGGGTTTGCCGGATACCTGCTGCAAGTCATCCGGCGAAATCGGGATAACCTCCCGCACCAGTGACAACGGCACGGCAAGCGACTGGTTGCACAGGCGCAGCAGCAACACCGGCAGCGTCGCCGAATTAAGCGGCAACGAAATGGTGAATTTGCTGCCCTTGCCTGGCAAGGATGCGATGCTGATGGTGCCGTTCAGTTTCTGGATATCGGCTTTCACCCTATCCATGCCGGCATCATGCCCGGAGATGCCGGGAACCCGGTCATCGGCCGAAAATCCCGGCAGTAAAATCAGGCCCAGGCTTTGCCCATCATCCAGGCTGCTTGCCGACTCGGCGCTGATCAATCCCTTCTCGACCGCCTTGTTGCGGATCACTTCGGGGCGCATGCCATTGCCGTCATCGGCTATGCTGATACGGATGCAGCCGCCTTCCTGGCGCGCACCAAGATGAATCAGGCCAAGGGCCGGCTTGCCCGCAGCAGCACGTTGCTCCGGTTTTTCCACACCATAATCCACCGCGTTGCAGATCAAGGGCACCAGCAGATCGTTGAGGTCCCCGATCATGTTTTTGTCGATCTCGGTCTCTTCGCCGGACAGAACCAGCTTCACCTCCTTGCCAAGCCGGCGCGCCAGATCAAGCGCCAGGTGCCGGTATTCATTGAATAGCCGGCCGATGGGCTGCATGCGCATTTTCATCACGGCGTTTTGCAAACTTACCACCAGCATATCGAGCTGGCTGACTGACTGGTCCAGTGCGCGCAATGCGGACGCATCCGGACTTCCATGCAGCATGTCGCGGCGCAGATGGGATAGGCGGTCCTTGGCCAGCCCGATTTCGCCGGAAAGATTGAACACCTGATCCAGTCGGTCGGTGTCCACCCGCGTGGTGTTGTCCTTGTCCGCTTCATCCTCGCGGCAGCTCACCGGCTGGGCCTTGCCGCCCGGCATATCGGCTTCCCGCCGGCCGGCTGAGCCAGGCTCAGGTGCAGGTGCAGGCGCAGCGCCCACCAGGGCCTGATACAACATATTCCAGTCAGGTTCGGAAGACCGAGGTATTGTCACGGCTGCACCGCGTGTTTCTTCTGCCATCTGAGCAGGCGCCGGCGCAACGGCGGCGACAGGTTTGCCTCCCAGCACGATATGCAGCGAAGCGATCAGGTGGGCGGGTGCTGCATCCGGCTGCCTGCCCTGTGCCAGCGCATCAAACATCTGCCGGACTTCCCCTGTCGCAGCAAGGATAGTGTCCATGAGCTCCGCATCCAGAACCAGTTCGCCGTTGCGCAGCTTAGCGAACAGGCTTTCGGTGAGATGGCACAGGGTGACCAACTCCGTCGCATTGAGGAATCCGGCGCCGCCCTTGATGGTGTGGAAGCCGCGGAATATTACATTGAGCAGGTCGCGGTCATGGGGCGTCTTTTCCAGGCCCGTCAGCTTGCTGTCAATGTCTGACAACAGGACCGAGGCTTCAGCCAGGAAATCCCGCATCAGCTTTTCCATGCCCGCAAAATCGTTCATTTTCAGAACCCGAGGCTACCCAACAACTGTTCCGCCTGATCCTGGCTGATCGCCGCATCGGTGCGCCCTGCCGTGTTTACTTCGGGGCCATTCAGCATTCCGGCGTATGCAGCGGAATTGGCAGTGGACGGGTTATTCTCAACCAGCAGCTCCAACAGTTGCTTTTCCGTTTGCTGCATCACGGCAACAACCTTCTTGACGGCCTGGCCGGTGAGATTATTGAAATCCTGGGCCATCATGATCTCCATCAGGTAGGCATTGGTCGCCTTGGTCTGCCTGGGCACATCCGCCAGGAACGCATGGGTTTGCATGACCAGCCCCTTGAACTGCTCGACATCGAGTTTTTTGTCAAAAAGTTTCTGCCATTCCCGGGCAAGCCGCTGCGACTCGATTTCGATCTTTTCCACCACGGGTTGCGCGGCGTCGGTGGCATTCAGCACCCGCTCGGTAGCTTTTTCAACCATGGTGGCGACATAATTGAGACGGTTGCCGGCATCGGGAATGGAAGGAGCGGCCCTTTCCAGATTTTTGTCATGGCCCAGTTCGCGCATGGTGTCATGCAGCGTGCGTGCCATATGGCCTATCCTGTCGATCACCTTGTCGTGATCAGGGAACTGATGGCTGATGGCAGAGGATTGAAG
>JAGWMH010000176.1 GCA_028871775.1 Betaproteobacteria bacterium | reverse complement strand
CAAGGCTATTACAACATCGGCGACATGCTGGGCATGGTGGTGCGCAATGGCGGTGAAGTCGGCGCGTGCGGCAGCTGCCTTGATGCGCGCGGCATCGCCACCGAGGAGTTGATCGAAGGCGCGTCGCACAGCACCATGGATCAGCTCACCGCATGGACGCAGTGGGCCGACAAAGTCATCGTTTTCTGATGAAACAACTGGTAAAACTACTAGCCATCTGACTAGGCTGTCCAAAAACGACAGCCAAGTCATTGGTTATAGTCATTCCACTAGGTTGCCAAAAGACTGCAACCAAGTGGCTGGTTATAGGAGGATGAGATGGGTCGCACGGTATTGGTATTGGGTGCAGGAATCGGCGGCATCGTTGCCGCCGAGACACTGCGCAAGTTGTTGCCCGCTTCCGACCGCGTGATCGCGGTGGATCGCACCGAGCAGCATTTTTTTCAGCCCTCGCTGCTGTGGCTGATGGTGCGCGAACGGACTCCGCAAGAGTTTTCCAGACCGCTCAATCGGCTGTATCGCCGCCGCATCGAGTTTCGCCAAGGCAGCATTACGCGGATCGACCCCGCCCAGCGGGAAGTGGAAATTGACGGACAACCCCTGCACGCCGATGCACTGGTGATCGCGCTGGGCGCGGAGTATTCGCCGGAGACCATTCCAGGCCTCGCCGAAGCCGGGCTCTGCATTTACACGATGGAAGGCGCGACCGCGATACGCGATGCGCTAGCCCGGTTTTCGGGCGGGCGCATTGTCATCCTGACCGCAGCACCGCAATACAAGTGTCCGGCTGCACCCTACGAGGCCGCGCTGCTGGTGGATGACTATCTGAGCAAACGCGGCCTGCGCGAGAAAACGACTATCGAGTTCTTTGCCGCCGAACCGCGACCGATGTTCGTCGCCGGCCCCGAACTGGGCGCCGCCGTGCGCGGGATGGTCGAAGCGCGCGGTATCGCCTACCATCCCGAGCACCAGGTGAAGGAGGTTGACCCGGTCAATCGCCGCATTGCCTTCGCGAATGGTGCTGCAACGGAATTCGACCTGCTGCTTTATATCCCGCCGCACCGCGCGCCAGCGGTGGTGCGCGAGGCAGGCTTGACCAACGAGAGCGGCTGGGTTCCAGTGGATCGACACACGCTTCAGACAAAGTTCGATAACGTCTTCGCCATCGGCGACATCACCACCATTCCGCTCAAGATGGGTCGTCCACTGCCCAAGGCTGGCGTGTTCGCACATGCCCAGGCAGAAGTCGTGGCGCACAACATCGCCCATGCCTGGACTGGCAAGGGCACGCCGCGCCAATTCAGCGGCGAGGGCATGTGCTTCATCGAGACCGGGGGCGGTCGCGCCGGCATCGGCAAGGGTAATTTCTACGCCGAGCCGACGCCGCAAGTGGAGATGCGCGGACCAAATCGCTTCTGGCACATGGGCAAGATACTCTACGAGAAATACTGGCTTTACCGACGGTTCTGAGGCAAGGCATCACATTCGACAACAACGAATTTCGGGAGGAGTCATGTTTAAGAGCGGTGCTCCGCATGAATGCACGAAGTGATCAGCAGGCTTGCCCGTTACTATGTTTTACCGGCAGGCTGCCGTTGCTGCGCCAACCGTTCATATCCCCAGCCAGATGCAGCAATTTGCAAAAACCCTCAGCCCGCAAAGTATTCGCAGCAATACCTGCACACCCGCCGCTTCTGCAATACAGCACTATCTCCTTGTTCTTGTGCGAAGCAATCTCGGCAAGACGGGAGCCTAGCTGCTTATAAGGAATATTGATTGCACCCGGTATATGGCCTTCCGCATACTCTTGCGGGCTACGCACATCCAGTATGAGACCTGCACGCTTAGCCTTGATGCGTTGCATCAGTTCAACCGACGAGATATCTTTCACCTGGGCCATACAGGCTGTTCTCCCGGCCATGAACAGCGCCATGCTCAATCTGGAAAACAAACCACCGATAATACCGTGCCGCTCTTTCATCAGAATCACCTTCTCAACGAACGATTTAAGCAGGCGGCGTAGACGACGCCGCATTATTCCATTTCTATTTGAATCTCTCTGGATTCATCCACCAGCAAGCGGCGGGCGATGCCATATGCAAGGGCGACCTGCGCTACTTCTTCACCCCTATATGCTTCAGCGATGCCACGATCTCCTGCCCTTCCGAGCTTAAGGCAAAATCAACAAAGGCCTTTGTATCGCTGTTTGCCCCCTCCCTTGTGACGACATTGTAGTCCTGGTAGAAGTCGTACTTGGAAGGAAAAGTTTTCGCATCTGGCAACAATCCATCTACAGTCAGAACCTTGACATCAGGGCTTTCGTAGCCGTAAATCTGAAGCCCCATAGCCCCTTCATTTTCCTCAACCAGCTTGTTGGTTCCTTCCACGGGGTTCCCCGGTTTTTCGGGTGTCAGTCTCTTTATGTCTTTGCCGAATGGAGCCGATCTCTTGGCAAAGATGGTAGTTGTGCAAGGTTGCAGGAGGACATTCTTTATTTCCACATCGTTGCCGCCGACCTCCTTCCAGTTCTTTATGTTGCCGGAGAGGATGCCCTTGAGCTGCTTCATTTTCAGGTCGTTTACCGGGTTGTTCTTGTTGGCCAATACAACCGTGGGCGCCTTGGCGATAACCGTATTGACGGTTCCGGCCGGAAGATAGGAAAGCACCACTTCATGGGTGCTCACACCGATATCCACATCTCCCTGGCTGGCCTTATAAATGCCGGAGCCGCAAGATGATCCGTCAATCTCCACATTTTTTCCGGTCTTCCTGGTAAACGCTGCTCCCAGTTTTTTGGCTAGAGGCACGGTGCAGGGATCGCCCATGATGGTGATAGCCTCTGCAGCCATTGCGCCCTGCACACACATGATCGAGGAAAACAACGTTGCAACACAAACAAATTTTTTCATGATTGTCTCCATTTAAAAATTGGCCCCATAATTTGATGCTTCCTTATTTTTCGGGCTGTGACGCCTTATCGAGCCTGGCATGT
Organism: Betaproteobacteria bacterium; assembly: GCA_028871775.1. Taxonomy (GTDB): domain Bacteria; phylum Pseudomonadota; class Gammaproteobacteria; order Burkholderiales; family Gallionellaceae; genus CAITJF01. The sequence continues at coordinate 1,383 of JAGWMH010000176.1, read as the reverse complement.
TTGGCATACCGAAGCTGCATGCGGGAATTTGTCCGGTTTTTAAAGATGAGACATGGCTACCCTCGTCAAATAAAAAGGGCACGGCCGAAACTCGCGAGGAAAGACAGATGGATGATGTCCACGCCAAACTCCGCTATGGAATTCGCGTGTATGGGAAGCTCTGCAACTCGATTGTGCGACGGATTCGTCGCGTACGGTTGGAGCCTCGCACCTCATAGGATCTGCTGACCTGCACGCTGGCAGCGCTTTGATACGGTACATTCCGTCGCACCCGAACCAGGCCAGCCACACACGGGCCGTCAGACCCGGCCCATCTTCCAGAAGAAAGACAGGACGGCGTTACGGCGGGCCAACCAGGAACCAATACGACAGCAGCGCGTAGATTAACAGATAGCGAACAAGTTTTGTTGGAGTTTTAAATTGGCGCTGGCTGCGTTATCGGACATTTCATTTGCTCTCTACACTGGTAATATTGTCTTGGCTGGTAAGAGCAATGAGGGACAATGCGTCCCAAATTATAAATAACCCGCAGGGGGAATAGTATGACCGAAGGAATAAAACTCAGCATCCGCGCGTTGCTTGTTGTTCTGGCTGCCATGGGAGCGGTGCAAGCGGCAGCGCAGCCCCTGCCTCGCCCGGATCACATCGTGATCGTGGTCGAGGAGAATAAATCATTCGCGCAAATCATCGGTAACCCGGCTGCGCCGTACATCAACGCGCTGGCCGGGCGCGGCGCGCTGTTCACCCAGTCCTACGGCGTCACCCATCCCAGCCAGCCGAATTACCTCGCCCTGTTTTCCGGCTCCACGCGCGGCATAAGCAGCAACGCCTGCCCGCTGGACCTGAGCGGAGCCAACCTCGCCGGCGCGCTGCTGGAGAAGGGACTGATCTTCGCCAGCTACGCCGAATCCATGCCGCAAGCCGGTTTCGAGGGCTGCGTCTATGGCGCGTACATGCGCAAGCACAACCCGGTGGCGAACTGGAAAGAACTCGCCGCGCTCAACCAGCCGTTCAGCGCCTTTCCGCAGGACTTTGAAAAATTGCCCACGGTGGCGCTGGTTATTCCCGACCAGCGCAACGACATGCACGACGGCAGCATCGCGCAAGGCGATGCCTGGCTGGCGAAAAATATCGAGCCTTACGCGCAATGGGCGATGGCGCACAACAGCCTGCTCATCGTCACCTGGGACGAGGACGACGGTTCGGCGGACAACCGCGTCGCCACCCTGTTCGTCGGGCCTATGGTCAAGCGCGGCAACAGCGCGCAGCGCATCAACCACTACAACATCCTGCGCACTATCGAAGAGAGTTACGGCCTGCCTTATCTGGGCGAAAGCGCGCAAGCAGCGCCGGTTGGCGGCGTGTGGCAGGAGAGCGGGCACG
>JAGWMH010000175.1 GCA_028871775.1 Betaproteobacteria bacterium | reverse complement strand
AATCCATCTACCGCTTCCGCCGCGCAGATGCCCGCCTGTTCGGGGTGGTGCGCGAATTTCTGGAGCGCGAATTCCACGCGCATTACCTCGCGCAGAACGAGACGCGGCGCAACGCCCCGGCGGTGCTGCATGCGGTGAACGGCGTGTTCGCGCCGTTGCCGGATGGCTTCATGGATTTCGAGGAGCATATTGCCCACCATCAGGGCTTGCCCGGCCACGTCGAAGTGCTGCCTTTACTCCCTGATGGAACAACTAGCCATTCGACTAAGCCCGCAAGCGGGCAAGTCGCTGGTTATCTCCCTCCGGGGGAGGGTGGGGGTGGGGGAGCGAACGATGAGTTGTGCCTGCGCAATCCCCTCACCACGCCCCATGCCGAAGCGCAAAGCGGCGCACGCGAAATCGAGGCAGAACAATTCGCCGCGCATATCGCCGACATCGTGGCGCATTGGAGCGTGCAGGGCGAGGGCGGCAAAGTGCGCCGCGCCGCGTATCGCGACATCATGGTGCTGGTGCGCAAGCGCACGCATCTGCGCGTGTACGAACATGCTTTGCGCGCGAGGCACATTCCCTTCCTGACCTCGCGGCGCGGCGGCCTGCTCGACACGCTGGAAGCGGAAGACATTCAGGCGCTGCTGACTTTCCTGATTACCCCGTTCGCCGATCTCCAACTGGCGCAGGCGCTGCGTTCGCCGCTGTTCGCGTGCTCAGATGAAGACTTGATGCGGCTTGCAGCAGATGCAGAGGGTAGCTGGTGGTCACGGTTGCAACGTATCGCACAAAGCGGCACGGCTTCGCCTAATTTGTTGCGCGCGTATCGCCTGATGCACGGCTGGCTTGATCTGGCCGACAAGCTGCCGGTACATGACCTGCTCGACCGCATCTATTTCGAAGGGGATCTGGCGCAGCGCTATGCGGCGGCGCTGCCTGCCGAACTGCACGAAACGGTGCGCGCCAATCTGCAAGCCTTCATGGAAATCGCGCTCAATGTGGATGCCGGCCGTTACCCAAGCCTGCCGCGCTTCCTCGCCGAGCTGCGCGAATTACGCGCGGCGGAAAATGAAGCGCCGGACGAGGGCAGGTTGGGCGAAGTCGGCAATGCGCTGCGCATCTACACCGTGCACGAAGCCAAGGGGCTGGAAGCGCCCATCGTGTGGCTGCTGGATGCCAACGACACGCAGCACAAGCCAGATAGCTACGGCGTGCTGCTTGACTGGCCGCCCAGCGCGCACCGTCCGGCGCATTTCTCATTGTTCAGCGACAAGCGCGGATGCGGTGTTCAGCGCGCACCTTTGTTCGATGCTGATGAAGCCTATGCGCGGCGCGAGGAAATGAATTTGCTGTACGTTGCCATGACGCGCGCCAAGCAGGCGCTGCTGGTGAGCGGCAATGGTGAACCGGCGGAAACATCCTGGTATGGAAGGATTGCACAAGCTGTGGAGCAGGGTGACAACCCATTGCTGGCCGCAGTGCACGCCGTTGTGCCTGTACGGGAAAAATTATCAGTGGAAGCAGATGCGGCATTGCTGCACCCATTGCCGGCCGGACAACATGCACCGCGCATGACGGCAGAACAGCGCCGTGGCATCTGGCTGCATGCGCTGTTGCAATACCTGGCGCCACCCTCTCCCCTGACCCCTCTCTCGCAAGCGGGAGAGGGAAGCGCGGTAGCGCGGGAGAGGGAAGTGCTACAGCAACGCTGCGGCATCCCCGCAGGCGAAATGGAATCATTGTGGCAACAAGCGCATCACCTGCTGGCATTGCCTGCGCTGCAACGCTACTTCGACCCGCGACATTACCGCAGCGCCTGCAACGAAATGCCCTATGTCAACGCGCGCGGCGAACTGAAACGGATAGACCGCCTGGTGGAATTCGACGGCGAGGTATGGGTGCTGGATTACAAGACAAGCGAATCAGCCAACCCCGCGCCATATGTCGCGCAACTCGCGGAATATCGCGCTGCCATGCAAGCCGTGTATGCAAACAAGAAGGTGCGCTGCGCGCTGCTGTTTGCCGATGGAACGCTGTGCGAAGCGGGATAATTGTTTTTAATGTTAAGGAAACGCTGAATAAGCATGTCATCGCGAGGAGCGAAGCGACGCGGCGATCCACAGCTATGTGATCTTTGAGGCTTTCTGGATTGCTTTGCTGCGCTCGCAATGACGAGTTTGAATTGTTTAGCGTTTCCCGTAAATAAAATAACATGACTATATCCATCAACATCTCCGAGCAATCCGGCGTGCGCTTCCTGCACTTCGGCACGCTGTGGATACAAGGCGCGATGCGCATCGCACGCCCGTGGTCGCTGGAGCTAGAATACACCCGCGAGATGATGTCCAGCCTGCTTTTAAGAGAAGCCAGCCATTGGCCCCGGAAAGTCTTGCTGATCGGACTGGGCGCAGCCTCGCTGACCAAATTTCTGTATCGCAATCGTCCGCTTGCCCATCTCACCGTGGTGGAAATCGAGCCGGCGGTAGTTGCAGCCGCGCGGCAATTTTTCAAGCTGCCGGAAGACACCAAACGCATCAACCTCGTTATCGGCGATGGCACGGAATACGTGCTGAACAGCAATAAGAAATTCGACCTGATTCTGGTGGATGGCTTCGACCAGAATGCGCGTGCCGGCGCATTGGATACCCTACCGTTCTATCAGGCGTGCCGCGCGCGTTTGGGCGATGAAGGTGTGCTGGCGGTCAACCTGCTCGGACGCAGCCGCGGCTTCAGGGGCAGTCCGGGCCGCATCAGCGCGGCATTCGAAGGCCGCGCGCTGGTGTTTCCCTCATGCGAAAGCGGCAATGCCATCGCCTTTGCGGCGGCGGGCAATCCGATTGAGATTTCCTTCGATGACCTGAAGGAAAACGCACTGGCCCTGAAAGAGGAAACCGGCTTGAATTTATTGCCCACGCTGGCACGGCTCGCGCAAGCCAGGACCTGCCTGAATAACCGGCTGGTTCTATAGCTGGTGCAACGCCAGCCGGTTTTGCTTTATGATGCACAGCGGTTATCAAGTTGCGGATGCGGCTGTTCCCGTACCAGAATTTGCCTGCGGCGAAAGCCGCATGACGGTGCAGGTTAACGGCAGGATAGAAACACAATAATCTTTAATCTAGGCGGGGGCAAACATGGGCGGAATGATTTTTCTCGGGATCGTGGTCGTGGTGCTTTTCTACGGCATCAGCCTCTACAACCATCTGGTCAATGTCAAACATGCCGTCGCCAAGGCGTGGGCGAACATCGACGTGCTGCTCAAGCAGCGCCACGACGAATTGCCCAAGCTGGTCGAGGTGTGCAAACAGTACAAACAATTCGAGCAGAGCACGCTGCAGAAAGTGATTGAAGCGCGTTCGCAGGTGCAGGCCGCGCGTGAGCGCCAGGACATTCCCGCGCTGGGCCAGGCGGAAGGCATATTGCGCACCGGGTTGGGCAGCATCTTCGCGGTCGCGGAAGCTTACCCGGAACTGAAAGCCAACGAGAATTTCATGCAGTTGCAGACGCGCATCACCTCGCTGGAAAACGGCATCGCCGACCGCCGCGAGCTGTACAACGAATCGGTGAACATCAACAATGTGCAGATCGAGGTCTTTCCCGCCAGCATCATTGCCAAACTGTTCAACTTCGGTGAAAAACCGCTGCTGGAATTTTCTGCGGCGGAGAAGGCGGATGTGGATATGAAGCAACTATTTGGTTAGACCGTCATGCTGGTCTCGCTGCGCCGCGAATACGCGCAACTGGTCACCTCCGGCGCGCAGTTGTTGCTGGTTTTCTTCGGCTTGCATCTGGGGTCGCGCACCGGCTGGCTGTTCTGTTTGAGCGCAATTGCCCTGGTCAGTGTATTCGCCTGGTTGTCGGCCTTAAGGAGGCTGCGCGCGATACGCGATACGCCCACTTCAAAAATCGCCTCCGCCGCACAGGGCTATGTGGAACTCATCGGGCGCGGGCAGCCATTCGGCGAGCCCCCTTTGCTCAGCAAACTCACGCTGCTCCCCTGTTTGTGGTATCGCTATAAAATCGAGCGGCGCGATTCGGAAAAAAAATGGAAGACCGAAGAGAGCGGCGAGAGCAGCGATTCATTCATACTGCGCGATGGCAGCGGGGAATGCGTGGTCGATCCCGAGCAAGCCGAGATCAGCACCCGGCACCGCGACCAGTGGCAGAAGGGCGACTATCGTTACACCGAGTGGAAGCTGATCAAGGAAGACAGCATTTACGTCATCGGGGAGTTCAGCACACAGGGCGGCAGTACCCTGGAATTTGACACGCGCGCAGAACTCAACGCCTTGCTGGCCGAATGGAAGAAAGACCTGCCTGCACTCCACAAGCGCTTCGATCTGGACAACAACGGCGAATTGAACATGGATGAATGGATGCTGGCGCGCCAGGCCGCTAA
>JAGWMH010000174.1 GCA_028871775.1 Betaproteobacteria bacterium | reverse complement strand
TAGTTGCGCACGCCGTACCATGCCACGGTCTGCCCGGGCAGGGCGGCGAGGTCGTCAACGCTGACATCGTCCGGTTCGGTTTTCATCAGCCAGTAACGCATATTTTGTCCGCTGAGGTTGTTTTTGCGTTGTCTCTTGAGTTCAACAACCGCATCACGCAGGATGAAACCGACAAGCCTTCATCCTGCATGAAAAACCTGAGGGACGCGAGGGAAGAAAAAAGCAAAAACAGCCTCTGACGGCTTACAATTCCTTCGCGTGTTCGGCCAAATACTTCGCCACACCTTCAGTGGAGGCGCCCATGCCTGCCTTGCCCTTCTGCCATCCGGCCGGGCAAACTTCGCCGTGCAGTTCGGTATATTGCAACGCATCCACCATGCGCAGCATTTCATCGATGTTGCGGCCCAGCGGCAGATCATTCACCACCTGATGGCGCACCACACCGGCACGGTCAATCAGGAATGAACCGCGGTAAGCGACACCTCCACCTGCTTCCACATCGTAAGCCTTGCATATTTCGTGTTTGATGTCGGCCACCAGCGGGTAGCGCACTTGGCCGATACCGCCCTTGTTGACGGGCGTGTTCTTCCAGGCAAGATGAGTAAAGTGCGAATCAATGGAAATGCCGATCACTTCGGTTTGGCGCTTCTTGAATTCATCCAGGCGATGGTCAAAGGCGATGATCTCGGACGGACACACGAAGGTGAAATCCAGAGGATAGAAATACACCACGGCGTATTTGCCGACCGTGTGTTTTTTCAAATTGAAGCTTTCGTTTATTTCGTTGTTGCCCATTACGGCAACGGCGCTGAAATCGGGGGCGGGCTTACCAACAAGAACGGACATGATATTCTCCTTCGCTTGGTTGAATTGCCGAGGTATCGAATCTAATGGCAGGGGGCGTGGCTGTCAATGACGGCTGTCAACTTTGGCGCCGCATATTTTGTCATCGCCCGGCCTCGCTCACGGTTTCATGCCACTCGAACTGGATGCGGTGCAGTTGTGCATATACGCCGCCCTTGGCAAGCAATTCGCGATGCGTGCCGACCTCGACAATCTCGCCTTTTTGCAGCACCACAATCCGGTCCGCCTTTTCGATGGTGGATAAACGGTGCGCGATGACCAGCGAAGTGCGGCCTTGCATCAGGGTTTCCAGCGCGGCCTGGACATGGCGTTCCGATTCGGAATCCAGCGCGGAGGTGGCTTCGTCGAGGATGAGGATGGGCGCATTCTTGAGGATGGCGCGCGCGATGGCGATGCGCTGGCGCTGCCCGCCGGAAAGGCGCACGCCCTTTTCACCCACCAGCGTCAGCAAGCCCTGCGGCATGTCGCGGATGAATTCCATCGCGTGCGCGGCCTGCGCGGCGGCGATGATTTCCGCTTCGGGCACTTCGCGCATCTGGCCATAGGCAATGTTGGCGGCAACGGTGTCGTTGAACAGCACCACCTCCTGGCTGACCAGCGCAATGTTGGCGCGCAGGCTGGCCAGCGTGAGCTCGGCGAGGTCGTGCCCGTCCAGCGTGATGCGCCCGCCGCTCGGGGAATAAAAGCGCGGCACCAGATTCGCCAGCGTGCTCTTGCCGCTGCCGGAGGCGCCAACCAAGGCGACCGCCTGACCCGCGGGGATTTCCAGGCAGATGTCGCGCAATGCCAGCCTTTCGTCCTGCCGGTAGGACAGGCTCACGTGCTCGAACCCTATCCGGCCACTGGCGCGGCCTATCGCTGTTTTTCCGGTATCCACTTCGCTTTGCGTGTCGAGCAATTCGAATACACTTTCCGATGCCGCCAGCCCGCGCTGCATGAACTCGCTGACGCTGGTGAGCCGCTTCAACGGCGCGGTCAGCATCAGCATGGCCGCGATGAAGGAAAGAAATCCGCCCACCGTGGTTTCGTCGCTGCGCGACTGCACGGTGGCGATGTAAATAATGACCGCCAGCGCCACTGCCGCCACCATCTGCACGATGGGCACATTGGCTGCCGATGCCAGGGCCTGTTTCATGGTGTGGCGGCGCACCCAGTTGGCCTGCTCGCTGAAACGGCCGCCTTCATATTGCTGCCCGCCGAACAGCTTGACCACCTTGTGCGCGGTGATGCTTTCCTCAATCACTTGCGTGATGTCGCCCATCGCGCGCTGCGAATCGCGGCTGGCGCTGCGCAGGAGTTTGTTGATGGTGCGGATAATCAGGGCAATGACGGGCAGCATCACCAGGCTGAGCAGCGTGAGTTTCCAGTTGAGATAAAACAGCCAGCCGAGCAGCCCGGCGATGATGATGGAGTCGCGGATGGAAATCGTCACCACACTGGTGGCGGCGGCGGTCACCTGCGTCACATCGAAGGTCAGCTTGGAGATCAGGTTGCCGGTGGCATGGTCGTCATAAAAGCGGGCCGGCAGCGACAGCAGTTTGCGGAACATTGCGTCGCGCAAATCCATCACCACCTTGTTGCCGACCCAATTGATGGCATAGGTGCCGACAAAGCCAGCCACGCCGCGCACGAAAAAAATCACCAGAATAATTATCGGCGCCAAGCGGGTGACCGTGTCATCCTTGTGCACGAAGGTGCCGTCCAGCATGGGTTTCAGCAATGCCGGCAGCAGCGGCTCGGTAGCCGCAGTCACCGCCATGCCGAGGATGGATAGCGCAAAGGCGCGCCAGTAGGGTTTGACGTAACCGAGCAGGCGCAGGTAAAGCTGGGAACTGGTCATGTTCATGGCGCGCACTTTAACAGAAAGTCCGCAACCTCCTGAATACTCATGAACAGGTGCTCATGAACAGGATCGGGTATCCATCAGCACCCACAAGATCAGTGCCGCAGTTTCCAGCAACTCAAGCAGCGCGCCCGCCGTATCGCCGGTGGTGCCGCCGAGACGCGCCATCATCATGCGCCGCAGCAGCCAGAACACGGCGAAACATCCCAGCACCAGCCCAACCCCGCGCATCCCCAGCACGCCCAGCACAGCCAGCAGGGTTGCCAGCAACATCAAAACCACCGCGCGGCGCGGCGCATGTTGGGCAAGCGCTGCACCCAGCCCTCCGGGGCGCACGTAAGGGGTAGTGAGGAACAACAGCGGCATGGCAGTGCGCGCCAGCAGCAGCGGCCACAATAATGCCCAGCTATTGCCGCATTGCATCAGGCCGGTCAGCGCGGTGAATTTCAGCAGCAACACCAGCACCACGGCGACCACCGCAGCGGGACCTGCATACGGGTCTTTCATGATTGCCAGGGTGCGTTCGCGATTGCCGATGCCGCCCAGCCACGCATCCACGCTATCGGCCAAGCCATCCAGATGCAGTGCGCCGGTCATCACCACCCATGCCGCTAACAGCAATGCGGCATGCAGCAACACCGGCACTCCATGCAGCAGGCTATGCAATCCGCCCAGCAATCCGCCCAGCAGCAAACCCACCAGCGGGTAATACAGCAGCGATGCGCCGACTTCACGTTCGTCGTATGGCTGTTTTAGTTTGACCGGAATCTGCGTGAGGAACTGGATTGCGAGCAGCAACGGATAAAAAGGTTTCATGCCGGAACCTGTCCAGTTTGCTGGGGTTTGTGTTCAACAATGATCTGATGCAGTGCCGCGTGCGGCACCGGCAGGCTGAGCAGCTCGGTCAATGGACGTTGTTGCAGGCGGCACAGAATGATGCGCATCACCCCGCCATGCGTGATCAGCAACACACGCTGACCTGAATAGCGTGTTGGCAACTCCTGCCAGGCAGCCAGCACGCGCGCCTGGAATGACAGCAGCGGTTCCGCCTGCGGCGGCGGACAGGCAACCGGATCGCGCCAGAAATTCTCCAGTGCGCTGGCATCGGTTGCGGCAATTTCTGCCGCACTGCGCCCATCCCATGCGCCGAAATCCATCTCCTGAAAACGCGCGTCATGATACAGCGGCAAGCCGTGCTGTTGCGCATAATCCTGTGCGAATGCCGCGCAACGCGCCAACGGCGAGCTCAACACCGCGTGGTAGCGCGGCGCATTCAACAAAGCTTCCGCCATCTGCCGGTAGCCGTGCTCACTCAGCAGCGCATCACTGCGCCCCAGATAGACGCTGCCTGCCAGCGTTTCACCGTGACGCAGCAGGTCGATGTGAGTACGGCCAGACATCAGAGCTTGTCCGACACGCCAGCTTCGGCAAAAGTCGCCATGTTGTTATGCAAGGCGCAGGCCAGCCGCAACAACGGCACCGCTGTTGCCGCGCCACTGCCCTCGCCCAGCCGCATCCCGAGTTGCAACAGCGGTTGCGCGTCGAGTGCGGTGAGCACGCGCTGATGCCCCGGCTCGGCTGAAGTGTGCGCAAACAACATCCAGTTACGCACACCAGGTTGGATACGCACGGCGGCCAGTGCTGCAACCGAACTGATAAAGCCATCCACCAACACCGGAATGCCATTTTGCGCG
>JAGWMH010000173.1 GCA_028871775.1 Betaproteobacteria bacterium | reverse complement strand
AGACACGGGAAGAAAGGCGTTGCCGCCAGGTGGAAAATTACCGCGATGTCGTCCGCGGCTATAACGTGACCTACCGCTACAATGGACGGGACATTACCACGAGGTTGCCATACCAGCCGGGAGACACGGTGCAGGTCAGCGTCGGCGTGCTGCAGAGCCCTGTGCCTGCACCTGCACCATCTTACTATCCCCCTCCACCTCCACCTCCAGGGCATTATTGATTGTTGCCGCTTAATACCGCTTCGGCAAAACCAGTGTGGCAACCAGTCCGCCTTCTGGCGCATTTTTCAGGGTGACGTTCCCGCCTTGTTTTCTGGCCATCTCTCTGGCAATGGAAAGCCCAAGACCAATTCCGCCGGTGTGCCGGCTGCGGGAAGCATCAAGCCGGTAGAAGGGAGCGAAGACTGCTTCCAGCTTGTCCTCCGGTATCCCCGGCCCTGCGTCGTGGATGGTAATTACAACTTCGTTATCCGTCTCACCAATAACAATGGTTGCTCTTTCTCCATAGCGCAATGCATTCTCGAGCAAATTGTTCAGGCAACGGCGTGTGGCAAGGGGCTGAAGCCTTATGGGACGGGCATTGCCAGACACTGAAATAACATCGCCGCACTCTTTGGCGTCTTCGGCAAAAGAATGCACGAGCGCGCCAATATCAAGCAGACAGGTTGCCTCAGGCTGTTCACCACCGCGCAAATAGTCAAGAGTTGTATCAATAATACCGGCCATCTCGTTGATGTCACTCTGGACATCAGACCTCAGCTCCTGCTGGCCTATTTTTTCGGCGCGCAATTTAAGGCGGGTAAGCGGGGTGCGCAAATCGTGTGACACTGCCGCGAGGAAACGGTTGCGCTCTTCCATCTGCTGCTTGAGGTGCGTTTGCATCTGGTTGAATATCTTTGATGCCTGCCGTACTTCGGATGGGCCGGATGTCTCGTCAATGGGCAGGCTATTCAAGTTCTTTCCCAGTTCATCTGCCGCCCGCGCCATGCGTTTGATGGGATTTGAAAGCCAGCGCGCGGCGACCCATGCGGTCAGGGCAACTGCAGCCAGCCGGGCAAGAAAGCTAACCATCCTGAATGGATGGTGCTGTGGAGTGGTCACAGAAACAGAATGCTCCAAGCCAAGGTTAAGGAAAATCTCTCTCCCGGCGAAATGACTGATGGAAAGGATGAAGAATAAAAGCAAAAATAGCCGCACGAACAGCGAGTCTGGAACGGGGATTTTCATCGGGTCACTTTCGCGTCAAATAAATAGCCTTCGCCGCGAAAGGTTTTTATCAGGGACGGCGTGCGAGGGTCGTCATTAAGTTTCTGGCGCAAACGCGAAACCAGAATGTCTATGCTACGGTCAAATATGTCCATGTTGCGCCCCCGTGCCTCATCAAGAAGAAACTCGCGGGTTAACACACGATTCGGGTGTTCGACAAACACAGTCAGCAAACGGAATTCCGCATTGGAAAGCGGGATCACCAATTCTTCCGGAGAAACGAGCTGGCGTAAAACAAAGTTCAAATGCCAGCCCATAAATACAGCTTCTTTCTGCTCCTTGATGCTTTCGCGCCCCCCACGGGTTCTACGCAGTATCGTCTGGATGCGGGCGACCAGTTCGCGCGGCTCAAACGGCTTCACGATGTAATCATCAGCCCCCACTTCCAGCCCGACCACACGATCCATCGCCTCGCCACGCGCAGTGAGCATGAGTATGGGAATATCCGATTTTGCACGCAGGCTGCGGCACAGGGAAAGGCCGTCTTCGCCCGGCAGCATCAGATCAAGTATGACAAGGTCGAAAGATTCTTTTTCCAGCGCATCGGCCATCGCTTTTCCGTCAGCAACGGCAACGACGGACATGTCAAATCCGGATAAATATTCGCGCAACAACTGGCGTATCTGCGCATCGTCATCAACAATCAGAATAGACAGCATGGCAACCATTTCATAGAAGCTGTTAAAAATGCTGCAACCGTAATGCGAGGTCGCACTGAAAGTACGCAATCCGCATTCTGCACCCCTGCCGCCGAAGCCAGACGGCCACTCTCCTGTTTCCCGAGCAGCTTCCTGGATTCATCACAAAAATCCAGAATTCCGCCTACCCATGCGTTCCTCGTCAACATCATGAGCACTTTCCACTACTGTAATTCTATCGCAACCATATCATTCAGATTGCGAGGCAGTCATGGTTATCCTTCTGTGTATCAGCAAAATATCGCCTCTGTACAAAACCCGATACAAATGGCATGTGGCAGGCGGCTGTCATCCCAATTATTATGGTCAGAACGACAACCATTTAACAAAATTGCGGTTATTGCTCTCGTCATTGTCCGCAGTGGAAACACCCTCTATAATTCAGCTGCCTTGTTTCCATGCGGTCATGACAGCGGGCAGGGATGATTCAATGCCTGCAAATGCCGCGACACCCCCGTTCAATCGATCAGATTCTTATTAACCACGCAACATATACTCATCCGGTTTGATGCACATCCTACTCAGCAACGACGATGGTTATTTCGCACCCGGCCTGGCCTGTCTCGCGGAAGCCATTTCCGCCATTGCGGATGTCGTGGTGGTGGCGCCGGAGCGCGACCGCAGCGGCGCCAGCAACTCACTGACGCTGGACCGCCCGCTCAATCTGCATCGCGCCGCCAGCGGTTTTTACTATGTGAATGGCACACCGACGGACTGCGTGCACCTGGCAGTCACCGGCATGCTGGATACCCAGCCCGACATGGTGATCTCCGGCATCAACTCCGGCGCCAACATGGGCGACGATACGATTTATTCCGGCACGGTGGCGGCTGCCACGGAAGGATTTCTGCTGGGCATCCCGTCCATTGCCGTATCGCTGGCGGGCAGGGAACAGGCGCATTACGCCACTGCGGCGCGGGTGGTGGCCGACCTGGTGCGGCGCTTTGAAAAAAACCTCCACACACATCCCTGGCTGTTGAATGTCAACGTGCCTGACATCCCGCATGACCAGCTGCAAGGCATGGTAGTGACCCGCCTAGGCAAGCGCCACAAGGCCGAGCCGGTGGTAAAAGCCACCAGCCCAGGTGGCGAAACCGTGTACTGGGTGGGGGCGGCGGGCAAGGCGCAGGACGCGGGCGAGGGAACGGATTTTCACGCGCTTGCCCACCAGCGTGTTTCGATCACGCCGTTGCAGATAGATCTGACGCAATACAGCCAGCTCGACGCGGTGCACGGCTGGCTTACTGCGGAAGGGTCGCCGCAACGCGGCGGGGTCCCCGCCGGCGCCCCCCTTGCGGGGGCAGGCGGTGCTGCATGAACGTGCGCCACAGCGGCATCGGCATGACCTCGCAGCGCACGCGCAACCGCCTGATCGAGCGGCTGCGCGCGCAGGGCATTCAGGATGAAGTGGTGCTGGCCGCAATGAATGCGGTGCCGCGCCATATCTTCGTGGACGAGGCGCTGGCCAGCCGTGCCTATGACGATGTGTCGCTGCCGCTGGGTTTTGGCCAGACCATTTCGCAACCCTACATCGTGGCGCGCATGATCGAAATTCTGCGCGACGGCAGGCCGCTCAACCGCGTGCTGGAAATCGGCACCGGCTGCGGCTATCAGGCGGCGGTGCTGGCGCAGCTGGCAAAGGAAGTGTATTCGGTGGAGCGCGTGCAGCCGCTCTACGAGCGCGCGGCAGCCTGCCTGGGTGAATTGCAGGTGCGCAATGTGGCGCTGCGCTACGCGGATGGCAACCTGGGGCTGCCGGAAGCCGCGCCGTTCGACGGCATCATCATGGCTGCCGCCGCAACCCATGTGCCGCCGGCGCTGCTGGAGCAGCTGGCCGCGGGTGGTAGAATGGTGCTGCCTCTGGGGGCGCAGGAGCAGCATCTTTGCCTGATCGAGCGCGCTGCGAACGGCTACCGCGAAACCCGCCTTGAACCGGCCAAATTTGTGCCACTGTTGATAGGAAAAGCATGACACTGAAAACACACTCTTTGCATTTGCTGCACGCAGCGCTCGCCGCCGCGCTGCTGGCAGGTTGCGCGTCGAGCGGCGGCCACGCGCCGGTGCGGGAACGCGGCGCCGCCGAAAAAAAATGGGTTGAGCCACCGGTTGCTGCCGCAACCAGAAAAACCGCACCGCGCGAAAAAGACTGGCGCCCGCAGGTTTATGTCGTGCAGAAAGGCGATACGCTGTACAGCATTGCCTTCAATCATGGCCTGGATTATCACGAAATTGCCGATCTCAATGGCATCCAGAATCCCGGCATGATCAAGGTGGGGCAGGAAATCCGCCTGTTCCCGGACAACGCCGTGGCAGCGGTCAAACCTGTGCCGGAAACCAGGCCCGTGGTGATGGAAGCGCCGATCAAGAGCCTGCCCAGAGCGGCCAAGCTGCCCTACTCCGAACAGGCCGTGGCCGAGCTTGAGAAAATGCAGGAAGCGCCGCACA
>JAGWMH010000172.1 GCA_028871775.1 Betaproteobacteria bacterium | reverse complement strand
TGGACAAGAGTGAACCCGGATATACGTTTTGCTCGTATGTTAGCCGTAGGGCGCAATGCCCGTTGCCCTTCGACAAGCTCAGGACAGGGTTATTGCCCTACGCGGGCTTACGAATGCCAACATGGTGTCATCTCCCAGACTGCGGATAACAATGTAGGAGCGAGCCATGCCCGCGACCAAAGATGATCGCGGGCATGGCCCGCTCCTACAGGTTTCACAAGATGGTTAGCCGCAGGCGCCAATCGCCCCGCATGCCGTGCAAAACTCGCAGCCGTCTTTCTTGATGACGGTGCGGTTGCCGCACTCGGCGCATTTTTTGCCTGCCATGAGGTGAGGCTCGGCCTGCCGCCGCCTCTCGACAAATGACTGCTTGTTTGACTGCGGGGAAGACAGGATGCCGGTCTCGGTTACCGGATAGCCTTCCTCGGTGAGCAGCCCCAGCATGGCGTAGCGGTGGATCATCAGCCTTGCCACGTAGGCCACGGTGGAGGGCCAGGTCTGCGATTTCTCGCTGCCGGGCACCTTGGCCATGAAGTCGCCCAGCGGCTCCGAATAATTCAGCAGCTTGCGCAGTTTCATGCCGATCCAGGCGGGGTCGATCACGCGCATGTCGAGGCTGAGCAGCTTGCACAGGCCATCGAGGGCGCGCGGATATTCGCCGGACAGCCACACCGAGTAGGGCCGGCGTTGCCCGTCGGGCAGTTTCAGTTCTTTCAGGCCCAGCACGAAGTCGTCGCCGCCGGCGTGGTTCAGCACGTCCACCGTCCAGCTCATCGTGCCATCCGGGCTGGCTTTCGGTTCCTTGCGCGAGAACATCGCATCCAGCACGGGCGTGGGCTCACCTTCCTGCATGGCCAGCGCGCCCAGATGCTCGCAGCGGTAGCGCACGATCTTGGCGAAGCCGGCCACCAGGCTGGGCATGCGCACCTTGTCGCCGCTCGGCGGGAAGGGCATGTCGAAGGCGTCATCGCCCGCGCCTTTTTCCAGCACGGCCAGCTTCATGTTCAGCCAGCCACGGTCTTCTGCGCGCATGTCCATGGACAGGGTCTTGGCGACTGCACCCAGGCCGCGCGGCTGTTCCGCGCCGTTCACCCATACCTCAAACGGTTTGGCATGGCCGTTCTGGATGTGGCTGATGAACACGGCGAAGCTGCCGTGCGGGTGTTCGATCATGTACACCCAGCCTTCGCTGCCCAAAGGCTGCTGCGGGCGTCCGGGCCAGCGCAGGCTGGCCAGGGCCGGCGTGGGCATGATGTCGAGCACCACGCGCCGGTCCACATCGTACTGGTCGGAGTCTTGCGCCGTTTCCTTGGTCGGCGCAACCGGTTTGACCTCGAGCACCGCGCCCAGCACGCTGTTGGGGCGGTAGGTCGTGATGCCTTTCAGGCCATGCTTCCATGCCTCCATATACAAGTCCTCGAACGACTCGAACGGATAATCCGCCGGCACGTTCACGGTCTTGCTGATGGCTGTGTCGATGAAGGGCTGCACTGCACCGGACATCGCCATGTGGTCGGTGGCGGACATTTCCAGTGCGGTCACGAAATAGTCGGGCAGGTTGTCCACGTCGCCGCCGAGGTGGCGGTACAGGCGCCAGGCGTAATCTTCCACCTGGATGGCTTTCTTGGTGCCGTCCGGCATGCGCTTGTTGCGGTTGTAGAACCAGGAGAACGGCGGCTCGATGCCGTTGCTCGCGTTATCCGCAAACGCCAGGCTGATCGTGCCGGTCGGGGCAACCGACAGCAGGTGGCTGTTGCGGATGCCATGCTGCCGGATGTGTTCCTTGATGTCCTCCGGCAGGCGCGAGGCAAAGCGCGGTTCGGCCAGGTATTTGTCCACGTCGAGCGCAGGGAAAGCGCCTTTTTCCATGGCCAGGTCAACGGATGCCTCGTAGGCTGCATCACGCATGGCTTCCGCGATGCGGGATGCCATCGCGCGCCCCTCATCGCTGTTGTACTTCAGGCAGAGCATGATCAGCGTATCGCCCAGGCCGGTGAAGCCGATGCCGATGCGGCGCTTGGCCTGTGCCTCAGCCCGCTGTTCCTCCAGCGGCCACACCGTTACATCCAGCACGTTGTCCAGCATCCGCGCTGCCAGTTCGACTACGCGCCCGAAAGTGGCGAAGTCGAACTCCGCATTCTTGGTGAATGGGCCGAGCACGAACCTGGACAGATTGATGCTGCCCAGATCGCAGCAGCCATAGCCGGGCAGCGGCTGTTCGCCGCAATTGTGGACGTACAACCCGTTGGCATCGAAGGCGTTGATACCCGGTACCTGAACGTCGAAAACCGCCTCTGTACCGGAATGTACAATGCTCTCCACTTCCGCCACAAAACGCTCGCGGTTGGGCATGCGCCGGTAATTCGCGAGCAACGCGTTGAGCCGCGTTTGTTTTTCGCTGTCGGCGAAACCGATCATGTCGGCGAAGCGCACCAGGTTGTCGTTGGCGATCATCAGTTCGTGCTGCGCCTTTACCGGATAGGCTTTCGAGCCGCCCTTGCCATCAGGCATGTCTTTCATCTGCGCTTCGCGGCGATTCAGGTAGAGCGCAGAAATAATCCCCATGCGCGCCAGCATGCGCTGCACTGCTTCCAGCGTGGCGGCATCTGATTGTGCCAGCCGGACGCTGATCCCTTTTTCTTGCGAACCTTGCACCGACCCATCCGCGTCGAATAAGCCGCGCAGGAATCCACGGTAGAATTCGGATGAGGCCTGCTCGACTTCAGCGGTCACTCCTTTGGTTTCATGCATGCCGAATTGCTCCGCCAGCGCGCGCATTCCTGCCGGCTTGTAACGATATTCACCGCGCCCGGCCACGGCATGCCAGCCACGGTGGTCGGCACGATGCGTCAGGCAGCCCGCTGCTTCCGATACCGCCGCACGGATTGACGAACTGCCCGCATGTTCCCATACCGACAGGACAGCCGCTTCTTGCTTGAGTACGCCGTCGCCAACCAGCAGGCCGAGCAGATAGCCTTCCCCGATGGTGCCATTGCCCGCCCAGCCGGAAAGCTCACGGTGGTTGTTTAATACCAGCAAGTCGCCCACTTCAAGGTCACCCGCCGCAACCCACTCGGTGTCGCGTTGATAACGGCTGATTTTCGCCCGCAACACGCGATGGTCAGCGGTCAGGCGCATGGCAAAGCCTTCCTTGCTGCGCACGGTAAGCACAGGCTTGTCTCCGGTCTTGAAGAATCCTGCTGGCGCAGCCATGTGTGCCTGCCCGTCAACCACTACCGAGAACTGCCTGCCCATCAACTCGACGACTTGGCGCGCACCATCCGTGGTCATCACCCAGGTATCGGCAGTAACGCAAGGGTTGGTAGCCTCGATCTCCTCGATATAGGAGAGGTTGTTGTCGCTGTTTATCTTGTCGATGAACAGCACGCCCGGCTCCGCGTGGTCATAGGTTGCCTGCATGATCTGCTTCCACAGGTCCGTTGCCTTGACCTTGCGGTACACCCAGACCCCATCGGCGCGCAGATACGCTCCCGCCTTCAGCGCGGCCTGGGACGGCATGGCCTTGTGCACCAGTTCCCACTCCGCATCGGCCTCAATCGCCTGCATGAAAGCATCGCTGACCCCGATGGAGATGTTGAAATTGCGCAGGTCGCCGCCGTCCTTGGCATGGATGAAAGACTCGATATCCGGATGGTCGCAGCGCAACACGCCCATCTGCGCCCCGCGGCGCGCACCGGCGGACTCCACCGTTTCGCAGCTGCGGTCGAACACCCGCATGTAGGACACCGGGCCGCTGGCGCGGCTGTTGGTGCCCTTTACCAGCGCATCCTTCGGGCGGATGGAGGAAAAATTGTAGCCGACGCCCCCGCCGCGGCGCATGGTTTCGGCGGCCTGCTGCAGCGCATCGTAGATGCCCGGCTTGCCGTCGCTATAACCGCTGATCGCATCGCCCACGGGCTGCACAAAGCAATTGATGAGGGTTGCCTGCAACGTGGTTCCCGCCGCGGAATTGATGCGTCCGCCGGGAATAAAGCCGTTTTCGAGCGCCCACAGGAATTGCGGTTCCCATGCGGCGGGATCTTTCTCAACCGCAGCCAGCCCGCGTGCCACGCGCTTGCGCACGTCCTGCGCGGTGGTTTCGCCTTCCTTGCAATATTTTTCCTGCAAAACCTCAGGGGTGATCTCCTGCTCAGGCAAAGGGTTGACGGGAGCCCTTGCCGACTCTAACTGAACCACGGAATCGTTGCGGCGTATCATTTTATGTTGTCCAAGTGGCGTGCTGGAAGTAGCGGCATGTTCGGCAGTGTTGCGGGTGGATGCTGAAGGCAATACGTTTTCTGTAGCAGGCATGATACTACCCCCTATAATTGCACGGACTATTACAGCCCAAAAAAACTAAAAACCACTATATATAGTGGTCCGTCCCCTGATTTGCACTAATTCTAGGGTATAAAATTTTTTTTGCAAGTAATATTTCG